>USSF01000011.1 GCA_900557405.1 uncultured Prevotella sp. | reverse complement strand
AAACGTAAAGCAAATGTAAAGCGAATGTAACGTTTCGTTTTTCCCTCTCATTTCGCCCATCATCCTCAAACCCTTTGTAAATCAACGTTTTCCCCGATTTCTCTCTCACTCCACTTTTATACGTTTCGTTTTATCCCCCTTAGATACCACGAGTCTGCCGTTCTCCCACGGCAACTCGGCAGCTGCGCCCAATGCTACGATTGCGGCGAGCAGCGTCAGAAGTTTTCTCTTGATGTTCTTCATATTATGTTTTTAATTAGTTTTCTTCTCTAAGACGCCAATAATGGCGGTTTGTTTGCTCCGTTATATCATAAAATTTGCAAAATATAAAGATTACACCCCCTATTTGTTGGTTTGACGGATAAAAAAGCGTACATTTGCAAAAGAAACAGGGGAGCCAGGTGTGGCTTCCCGGCATTCATAAAATTAGGGAGCAATGCCCTGTATTTATTGGGCGGAAAGCGATGTGAATCGCCGCTTCATTAATAACTTCTTATGTAATTAGCGACATAAAGTAAATAGCTTTTAGGGTCCGGTGTGCGTGAGCATATCGGATTTTCTTTTGTCATGCCGTGCCTGCGATATCCGGCAGCGCCATGCCGTGCCTGTAAATATTGTGATATGTTTTCCTTGATATATACACGCCGCATTCCTGATATATACATGTCGTCGCTGTGGCATGTATATACTGTCGCAGTGTATATATATCGTCCTCAATAAATAGTCTATGGCCTGTAATTGTATCCCAGTGTCATTATATCGTCAATGTTTTGCTGTGTTCCTTTTCATGCAATGTCGCGGAAGGGGAGCAGTCTTTTCATCCCCTCTATTTCTTCTTTCTCCATGCCGGAGTGTAATCGTCTTTTTTTGCTTTGTCGGTGTTGTTCTTCCCTTCGGTCACTTCGTAGTCGAGCTCCGGCAGACCGTCGTCATCGTTGTCGCGGTAAGGCACGTTCACCTCCTTGCGGCATTTCTCCACGATAACCGTTGCCATGCCCTGGCTGATTAGCCCTATCTGTTTGGCGGCGGCATAGGATAGGTCGATGATGCGCCGTGCATGGCGCGCACAGCGGTCGGTCACTTCCACCACCACGCTCTTTCCGTTCTTTATGTTCGTCACCTTCAGCAGAGTGCCGAGGGCATACTTTGCATGTGCGCATGTGAGACTGTCTTTATGGTATTTTTCGCCATTGCTCATGCGTCTGCCATGCAGTCGGTTGGAATAATAAGAGACCACCCCACTCTGTTGTGCCAGAGTGGGACAGCCTCCTAATGTGATCAATAAAATAAGTATTATGAAATATTTTATCATCTTGATTTATTATACGACACCCTGAGCCATCATAGCGTGGGCAACCTTCATGAAGCCGGCGATGTTAGCACCCTTCACGTAGTTGATGTAGCCGTCCTCAGTACCGTACTTGACGCACTGTGCATAGATGTCGCTCATGATCTGGTGCAGACGCTCGTCAACCTCAGCCTCAGTCCATCCGAGGTGGATAGCGTTCTGTGTCATTTCGAGACCAGAAGTTGCAACACCACCAGCGTTGACAGCCTTGCCAGGAGCGAAGAGCTGCTTGGCAGCGATGAACTTGTCAACAGCCTCAGCTGTACAACCCATGTTGGAAACCTCAGCTACGCACATTGTCTTGTTGGCGAGCAGCATGTCAGCGTCAGCGCCGTTAAGCTCGTTCTGGGTAGCACAAGGCAGAGCGATGTCAACCTTAACCTCCCATGGCTTCTTGCCAGGAACGAATGTTGCCTCTGGGAACTCCTCAGCGTAAGGAGCACAGATATCGTTACCGCTTGAGCGGAGCTCGAGCATATAGTCAATCTTCTTGCCGCTGATACCTGTCGGGTCGTAGATGTATCCGTCTGGTCCGGAGATTGTAACAACCTTGGCGCCGAGCTGTGTAGCCTTTGTAACAGCACCCCAGGCAACGTTACCGAAACCGCTGACAGCAACAGTCTTGCCCTTGATGTCGATATTGTGAGTCTCAAGCATCTGGTGTACGAAATAGATAGCGCCGAAACCAGTAGCCTCAGGACGAATCTTAGAACCACCATACTCAAGTCCCTTACCTGTCAATACACCATTCCACTGGTGTGTAAGCTTCTTGTACATTCCGAAGAGGTAACCGATCTCACGTCCACCAACGCCGATATCACCGGCTGGTACGTCCTCGTTAGGACCGATGTGGCGGTAGAGCTCAGTCATGAAAGCCTGGCAGAAGCGCATAACTTCAGCGTCGCTGCGGCCGCGGATAGAGAAGTCTGAACCACCCTTACCACCGCCCATAGGCAGAGTTGTCAAAGCATTCTTGAATGTCTGCTCGAATCCCAAGAACTTCAGGATAGAGAGGTTTACAGACGGATGGAATCTGAGACCACCCTTGTACGGGCCGATAGCGCTGTTGAACTGAACGCGGTAGCCGAGGTTTACATGAACCTCACCGTTGTCGTCCACCCATGGCACACGGAACGTGATGATACGCTCTGGCTCAACGATGCGCTCGATGATCTTAGCCTTTTCGAATTCCGGGTGCTGATTGTAAACGTCCTGAATGGAGATCAGAACTTCCTTTACTGCCTGCAAATACTCCAACTCGCCTGGATGCTTCTGCTCCAGCTGTTGCATAATTTTCTCCACTTCCATAGTAATGTGTCTTTAAAAGGTTATATGTTTTTATAGTGTTTATCAAAGTGATATCTTATCACGTGGCAAATGTAGGCAATTAAAATATACCCTCCAAAGATTTTCGGAAAAATTTTATCCTGACACTAACATTTTGTTAAATCTACATGAAAAATCGGAGTTTCCAAGCATATTTTGGTAACTCCGACTTGTCATTTACGCTTTTTCGCGTTTCCCTTTTTGTATTATCTCCGCGTGGTGATGTCGAATTCTGCGACACTGCTCTGCGTGCCTCCTTTCTTCTCCGATGCGAAAACCTTGAAATGCGCCGTGCCGTCCTTCAGCTTCCTGTCCGCCTTCACCATCGCCGTGTATCTGATGCCCTTGCCTGGTGCAATCTTCTCGATGATTATCGGGGCGGAGACGGCGATGTGCTTGTTGTGCGTGGTTTCCACCACTGCCGGACGTACGCCGTAGAGCGAAGCCGTGGAGTTGTTGTATACCTCCACCGTGACGCGTGCCAGTTCGCCGGAACTGAGCGTCGTGCCGTTCCCCACGTATCTCACGTTTCTTATCTCCAGCGCCGGCATCCCTGCCTCCTCCATCATCAGCGTTGCGGAGTGCGGCTTGCAGTCTGAGGCTGCGCCCGTCTGTGGCGCGGTGGCGGCGTCGGAGCCGTAGCCTGTGGCGTCCGTCTTGCCGAAATCGATGATGTCGTCGCCGCTGTTCGAGGGGTCAAAACCGCTGTCCTGCGAGTCATAGCCATTGTCCTGCGTGTTGTAGCCATAGTCCTGCTCATCGTATCCGCTGTTGGATTCCATGCCCTGCGGCTGTGAATATGTGGCGTCCCGTTCTGCCTGGCGGCGTGTCTGGCGGGCTGAAGTCCGGCGGCTTGTGTAGTCGGCGTATTGCTGTTTGTTGGCTTTGTCGGCGGCACTGCCCACGGCTGCTCCCACCACGGCTCCGCCCGCCATTCCCACGAGCGTACCGATGTCACTGCCCCGCGGTCCGCCGTTTATTCCGCCGATTGCCGATCCGATGATGCTTCCAAGCTGTGCGCCGAGCAGTCCGCCCGATGCCGCGTTCTCGTTGCCTGCCCCACAACCGGAGAGGAGCAGCGTTCCGCTGAGTGCCAATGCTATATATTTCTTCATAATCTATACCTCCTGTGTTTCAGAATGTCTGTGTGTCAATATCCTAACGTGTCAACAAATTTATGAAATTAATCTTCATCCTCCAAATGGATATTCCAAATAACACATTTTTCCGGTGTCTTTGGATATTTTCCGCATGGCGCTATGCCCGCCATTCACATCATCCCCTGTCCGCCGCCCATGAGTCCTTCTTCTGCCTTTTCAATCAATACTTCCTATTATATATAGATAGTATGTGAGGGTAGATATTCTTTTTTCATTAAAAAAAAGTTTTTATTTCGTTGCCCTCACACCCTCACAATATGGCTGAAACGCCCTGTTTATCGGGGCTTCAGTGGTGAGGGTAAGTGTGAGGGGGTGAGGGTAAATCGAATGAAGAATTGAAAATTGGCTTTCCCTTCGGCCGCCGAACTTCGTTTCTTAATTCTTCATTCAACTTGCAGTCTTGCGCTCTGTAAGCCTGCGGCTACAGAGCTTAAATCAAAAAAACGCTCACGGATCGCACAGATTTTTTCGGAGTCTTTTCACGGATCCGTTTTTTTGATTTTTCTCTTTTTGATTTATATCTTGATTTTCTTTTGATTTTGATTGTACCTTGACAGGACAAGAGGGATTTAAGACGGATTTTACATTGCGCAGCACTTGCTTTCCTTTGGAAAAGGAATCTATACAAGATAACAACATAGCATGGAACGAATCATTGCAAGATTTATCCCAATTCATCTCCGCATGATTATATAATCCCTAACAGGGGCGTATTTTAAAACATTCTTTGGTTAAATAACGTTACCTACCCCCCTGTTTTATAAATAAAACCTAAAGATATGGGCGTTTTCTGGGAAAAAAAATAATTTTGTGCCAACTATTATTATTATTTGCAATAATTTTAATACCAGTATGAACCCTTAAATTTAAAGTATCAAGATGAAAAAACATCTGTTTATCAGCGCCTTGTTGGCAACGGCATGTATACTTGGAACTTCGGCACAGAGCATTGAAGTGACCAGTTCCGATGGCTTGAAATACAAGTTTGCAGCCGACAGGGTAGAGGACATCACGTTTGTCCAGACAACTCCGGCAGAAGTATGCGATTTCACTTCCGTAGACGCACGCATCTATTCCTCCGGAACAGTGGAGGCCACATTCTCCGCTGAGAACAATCCGAAAGCAGTTACTCTGTGGATTGTCGGTCCGTCGATGGCAAAGTATTTCCATGACGGCGTGTATAATGTATCAGCCGATGGCGGGGCAATGACAATCGATACCGACCCGTCGTATTCTTACGTGAAGGAAGGGACAGAGACCAAGGCCCTGAAGTCGGGCACGATGAACGTGGCTGTCTCCGGCAAGGAATACACCATAACATTCGACCTCATGCTCGCCGACGATAGTGAGCTTAAAGGCAAGTACGTGGGCGAAATGCCAGGAACGATAGGCAAGGACTTCACGCTCTCCCCATGTAAGGAGCCCGAGGTGAAGACCACCGACGTGAACGACTACGTGAAGGGCGAGTTCTATTTCAAGATGAACGATTCGGCATGGAGCTATGAGATGGCGGTAGACTTCTTCGCCGATGCTTCAGCAGCGAAGCTCCCAGCCGGAACTTACACGTATTCGGAGGAAGGCAAGCCTGGCACTTTCGGCAAGCGCAGTTCCCTTGACCTCTACAATCCGAGCAACACCTATAAATTTGCCGAAGGCAGCACGATAACCGTGGCTTACGAGGGCGAAAACATCACGCTCGACATGAAATTCGTGACCACCGACGGACGCAAGATTGACATGAAATACCAGGGAAGCATCAAGTTTCCCGAAGTAGTCCAGGAAATCGAGACCGTCGCACTGGCTGCTGCAGCCACACCAAAGGTGATTAACAACAATGGACGCGTTGACGGCGAGTTCTACATCAAGATGAATGACACCGCATGGAAATACGAAATGGCCATCGATCTCTTTGCCGATGCTGCGGCGGAGAAGATACCAGCCGGAACATACACATACTCTGCGGAGAACACTCCAGGCACCTTCGGCAGCAAGAGCTATGCAGATATGTATACACCGAACATGGGCAACTGCCGCTTTGCAGATGGCAGCAAGGCCACCGTTTCCTACTCAGGCGAAAACATCATCATTGACCTCTATCTCATCGTGGCCGAAAAGAACAAGGCTCTCACGATGAAATATGAAGGTCCGATTAATTACGAACTCTAACAAAAGCAAATACTTATGAAAAATTTCATCATAACACTTCTGGCAGTCGTGGCAACAGCGCTTCCCGTATCGGCACAGCGTATGGCCAAAGCATATTCGATGCATGTGAACACAACCGACGAAAAGAGCGTGGAATATAAATTCATCAACGAGCCCGTGGCAACATTCAGCGATGGCAAGATGACAATCAAGACGATAGCAGGCAATGGCGTGGAGTTCGTGCTCGACAACGTGAAGAACATCACGTTCACCGGCGTGGCATCCGCCATTGAAGGCACAACAGCCGGCTCCGGCAAGATCTCCGTGTTCGCCAGCGGCAGCGAGATAGTTGTCTGCGGCATGAAGCCGGCAGCAAAGATTGCCGTATACGATGCGGCTGGCCGCCTGTGTATCAGCGCCAGCGCTGACGCAAACGGACGTGCAGTCATCAATACCGACAACCTGGGCAAGGGCGTATTCGTAGTGAACACGCCAGACAATTCAATCAAATTCATAAAATAACACATTACTCGCGATATGAAAAGAATCTTAACGACAGTTTGTGCGGTTGCCACGGCAGCAACGCTGTTCGCACAGAATTATCAGGTGGTGGTGAAGACCACCGACGGCGAGCGCAAGGTCTTTGCCACAAACGAAGTGGCCGACATAAAGTTCAAGGACGCTCCTGTATACAAGGAGGCTAATGTCTTCATCGAAGGAGCATATAACCCGAATGCACAGAACGCACTCTATACTTTCACCATTGGAACAGAAGAGCCGGACAGTGAGGGACAGCCAGCCGAAATAGGCGGACTGCAGATGGGGCTCGGTGTATACGGACCACTCAGCCCTGAAGCGCAGAATGCGCAGCTGCCCGAGGGATATTACCGCGTAGGCGGGGGCACATCCACATATACAGTCAGCGCTTCGCAGTCGGCTGTGTGGATACGTTACGGCGCATCGAGTGAAGAAGTCACTGTGGGCTACGTAGTGGGCGGAACGCTTGACGTGCGTTATGATGGCGACAAGTGCGACATGCGCGCGGAAGTAGATCTGCTCGACGGCACACACCTCGACATCTCCTTCTACGGCAAGATGAAGTTCACCGTGGGAGCATCGGGAGCAGTAGAGTTCGACCAGGACCAGAACGTGGACTTCACCATCGGTCAGGGTAGGGTATGGGCAAACTGGTTCAACCCATTCTGCGATGACGGTTCGCTGCAGTTCTTCACAGGAAAGTTCAATGATGCCGGCGTGCAGACCGAAGGCTACTTTCTGAACGTGCCGTTCTTCATGCCGAAGGACGATACACATACAGCCGACTGGACACCGGTGGTGCCAGATGGAGTGTATAGCATAGATCCGCGCATCATCATCACCGGACAGACCTATCTGCCCAACACGGTGCAGCTCGGAAATATGGTGGACGTGTTCGGCTCCTCTGTGGCAGGCGGAACAAACCTCACGTATCTCTCCCCGGACGGCCGCCTCTCCATCGGACTTGCAAAGGAGGGAACAATGACCGTATCGGGCAATGGCACCAAGTTCGAGTTTGATTTCACGATTGCCAACGGAAAGAAGATTACGGGAGTCTACAACGGCAGACCGAATATGGTGAACTTCGTGGATAACAGTAATGCACCTGTGACACCAGACAACCTGACGGCAGACTATGAGCTCACGAAATTCCCCGACAACGGTGTGGTTATCGACTACAATCTGGGCGACTATATCGTGCCGGGCATGAACTCACATACGCTGATGTTTACAGACCCGCAGCAGAAGAAAGGCGACTACCTGTCGCTCGAGCTGTTCTCTGATTCGGAGGGCGAGCTGAAAGACGGTGTGTATCTTATCAACAACTCATTCGAGGACATGTCGGGGCTCAAGGGATTCGTGAACTTCCAGGGCGGAATGTCCTTCTCATGGTATGGCGACCTCGACTCTACCGACGACGAGGGTTACCAGTCCGTGCTTGCGCCGATTAGCGGCGGACAGGTGACAGTGACCACTTTGGAGGGCGGCAAGCGTAAGTTCGACTTCGACATGCGCGACCTCAACGGCTTCAAGATAACCGGTACGATAACCCGCGAGGTGCATTATGCTTCTGATGCCGAGACCAATCTGCCTAAGGTGGAGCGCAGCCGCGAGCGCGCCCTTGGAAGCATCAAGCGAAGCTGGGGAAAGAAGGACATGAACCTCCAGCCACGCACGTTGATGCTCCGCAAATAATCTGCAAGCATTATTCCTATAATAATATGCCCACAAGCAGCTCCTCTGTTGCTTGTGGGCTTTTCGATTGGTAATCCGTGAGTTTTTTTTGACCTTCGTCCTGTAGCCGCAGGCTCACAGGACGAATTATGGCAAGGCTTATCTATATTCATATTCCTATTATATATATTATCCGAATACAACCCTAAAAGAACCAGCGTTTAATTGCTCGTTCGTTCATAAAGTAGAGTACTGCCGCAGTACTTCTATTGAAGTACTCCAGTACTCCTATTGAAGTACTCCAGTACTCCTTATTGGATTACTCCAGTACTTCTATTGGATTACTCAATCAATTTGACTATATAAGGACTTTCAATAATAGTGCCAGTAAAAGTGCAGCGCCCTGGCACCAACAGTGCAACTATGCTGCACCAATAGCGCAACTATGCTGCAACAGTGCAGTAAGTATTATACAAGTCTAAGATTTATACGACACTCGCCAAAAATAATGTACAAATAATACATTTTAGAGAAGTTTTGGTTCCCTCCATTCGGAAGGACTCTTTCCTGTAGAGGTCTTGAAGCTACGGCTGAAATACTTCGGGTCGGAATATCCACAGGCGTATGCCACCTCACTTACCGGCATCGATGTCGACTCTAACAGATAACAGGCATGCTTCATTCTCGCCTCTTTCAGAAAGTCAAGAGGAGTTATTCCCATTATCTGTTTCATCTTCCGCTGCAATACGGAACGGCTTACTGCGGCGGCAGCAGCAATGTCCCCAACGCCAATGTCTGCATTACTCAGGTTCTTTTCCACAAAAGCAGACACCCGTCGCATCAGAGCATCATCCTCTTCCGGGAGCCTCGTCTGTACTTCCGGCTGCGATTCAGTCTTCTTCTCTTCATCACCTGTATTGAGCAATGCGAGATATGCCTCCAGCACTTCTCTTTGTTGCCGGCGGATTCTCTTTATATATATATAGGTATAAACAATAGCCCCAAGAACAGATGCGAGCAACAATGTAAGAAGCAGATGCGCCAACGTGGTTTCCATGAACTTAGGAGTGACAATGACTGTCAGCCGTCTCACATTATCCATCCACATTCCTTCGGCATTGGTTGACTTTATCATAAGCGTGTAAGTACCCGGATCGAGATCAAGCAGGGTTACAGAATGGTCATGTCCTACATTATTCCATTTCACATCATTGTCATCCTCGTCTCTCACCAAGGCAAACATGTATCTGATATCCGCATCGGAGGTATAGTCGAGAGCGGCAAAGGTCAGCGTAAGACTTCGTTCATCCTTCGACAACACCAAGGTATCAAGAGCATTGATGGCATTCACTTTCCGCATTCCCTGTATGCACACATCCGTCAAAGCGATATTGGGTACAAATGTGCTTTTCCTCAATCCACGCATGTTGATATCCAACATTCCGTCTTGCAGTCCGAACAACCAGTTGCCATCAGGCCTCCGCATCGGTACAGCATCTGAGAATCTGCTATCCGTAAGGAAATAGTTCTTGCCAAAGGAAGTAGAACTGCCATTGTCCGGGTCAAGCATCATTATACTGTTGTTCCCTGCCAGAAGAAGCTTTCCCCCACAGCTTGTTACAGACAGCAACACGTCTGTCGGCAGTCCGTCTTCCTTACCGAAATGCCTGAACGACAGTCTTTCTCCGGTAATATCCTTGGATGCAATCATGTTAATGCCCCCACTCTCAGTACTTATGAACAGTCTGCCCTTCCTGTCTTCTGCGATATTCATCGTCGCACTGCAGCTCAACGCATCTTTCCGTCCCGCCTCTCTTGTATGGCATCGGAAGACCATATCCTTTGTATCTTCCCCACTTTTGAGTCTGCTTATGAGCAGTCCGTCTGTTGTCGCAGCAAGTAGCACATTGTCTTTCGTAATATAAATCATCCTCACCTTCTGAGCGAGTCGTTTAGGATAGCCCTTCAGATAAACCGAAGGCTTTAATATCCGCGGGCTGTCTGCCGAAGGGTTGCCAACGCAGCAGATGCCTCCACCTAATGTTGCTATCCACAAACGTCCCCACCTGTCTTCCACAATATCATAAACATTACTATTGCCCAGACCGGCTATTCTGTCCACCTTATATTGATTTCCATCCGACATGCTCTTCAATCTGTACAGGCCTCCCGGCTTACTGCCCATCCATATCGTGCCGTCTTTGGCCTGCGTTATACAATATATCGGTGCGGAGAATCTTGAGTATTGCTTTGTTATCCTGCCTGCTGCGGAAAGATAACCGACAAGATTGTTTCTGCTGTCGAAGATTCTTACAGCATTGTCTTCCTTTGTCGCCACCCAATAGCGGTTATGACTATCCACAAAGAAAGCCTTTACTTCCGTTGATTGCCCGAAACGCTCCACATTGCCATACCGATGCAGGAAACAAATCTTGTATATTCCATTTACACCTGCCACCCACAGGTTGCCTTGTCTGTCGGGAAGACAGAATCTTGCAGACTCCATCTTCACACTGCCTTCGTAAGGATTTTCCGTTGTCCCGTCCGTACTGTATGTCAGCTTGCCGTCATAACAGACGGTCCACAGCACACCGTCTTTGTCTTTGTATCTATATGGACGGTCCGGCTTTACAGACTTTGCATTATTGCGGTATGACTTCAGTCCGGCTCTCGTCTCAAACCTATAGGTATGCAGATTGAAAAGATACAGGTCGTCATCAACCCTGCATCCGATATTTCCGTCATCATTCAGCCACACCGTTCGGATGCGGTCGGTCGCTATTTCATTACCGTCGCCGACATGTCCCTTAAACCCTTGAAACTCATAGCCGTCATATCTGCACAGACCATTCCAGGTAGAGAACCACATCATCCCCTGCCTGTCCTGGATCATCTGAGTCACATGCCACTGCGTCAGTCCGTCGTTCTCGTCATACCGTTGTATGCGGCATTGCGGAACGGCGACGGCCTGCGTGGCTGCCAACAGTGCCCCCACGTATGCTGCTATATATAATATAAGGTGTAATCTCTTCATCGTAGTCTGTTTGAGAATCTGTTTCCTTTGGTATGCATACCAACCGCAAAGTTACGCTTTTTTCATCCACCGCCCAACTCCCGCCCGGTTTTTTCCACAAAATCTTCCGTCTGCCGCCCATGAGTCCTTCTTCTGCCTTTTTCCAATTAATAGGAAGTTGACGAGTAGACGAGTAGACAAGGATATTAGCCATATTGGTTTAAGTCTTGCAAACGATAATTATCAAGAGAAAAGACATATCTCCTCGTTTACTCGTCAACTTCCAATAATATATATTGTAGGAATATGAATATAGATAAGCCTTGCCATAATTCGTTCTGTAGCCGCAGGCTTACAGAGCGCAATGCAGCAATATTATCTTCCTACAATATATATTATAAGAAAAGACAAATCCCATTGACCACTCGTCTGCCATTTAGTCGCTTTCCGGCTTGCAGAAAATTTATTTTACACAAAACTTGTGGGAAAGGATAAAAAAGAGTAAGTTTGTAGGGGAGGAGAGGAAGGAGGCGCAGAATAAAGACAGGCGGGGAAATTACATTGAGCCCCGGAGAGCGTCATAAGATAAACGGAACCAGATGAAGAAGAATATAAGATACAAGGCAATAGCGCTGATGATGAGTCTCGCCACGATGCTGCCCGCAAGCAGCGACGCAGCCAAAACGGCAGACTACAGACCGGCAGACTACGCATGGACCACGCAGAGCATGAACTCCGCCGGATCGATGCCCTGCGGCGGACATGACGTGGGGATGAACGTTTGGGTGGAGAAGGGCGACGTGGTGTTCTACCTCTCCAAGAGCGGAATGCTCGACGAGAACAACACGCTGCTCAAGGTAGGACGCTTCCGCCTCACCATGGACGGACAGCCCTTTGATGGCACGGACTTCGAACAGAGGCTCTGTCTCGACGACGGGGCTATATATATAAAAGGTGGAGGAGTGGAGGTGAGACTGTGGGCAGACGTATATCAGTCGAAGGTGTTCATGGAAATCAACGCCTCACGACCCACCGCCGCCACACTCAGCTACGAGTCGTGGAGATACAGGGACAGACCCGTGACCAAGGCCGAATGTCAGCAGGGGTCGTATAAATGGAATATCCCGAAAGACTGCACCACCTTTGCCGACAGTATACGAGCAGAACAGACCACCCTCAGCTTCAGTCACAAGAACCGCAGCAGGACGGTGTTCGACTATACCGTGAGCCGCGAAGGGCTCGATGCGATAAAGGGCGAACTCCAGGACCCGATAGGCAGTCTGGAATTCGGCGGCACGGCCACGATGCCCGGCTTCCGCTTCTCCGGCACCACCACCGGCACCTACGCCTCCACAGACTACAAGGCGTGGCGCTACACCGCCTCGGGCTTCCGCCATACCACGGTGGGCATAGACCTGTATGCCGGAGACAAGACCATAAAGCCGCTTGCGGCGAAAGCATCGCGCACGAGGAGCGCCCGATGGTGGCACGCCTTCTGGCAGCGCAGCCATATCACAGCCGAGGGCGAGGGAGCACGCATGGCGCGCAACTACGAACTCTTCCGCTATATGCTCGGATGCAATGCCTACGGCGGTTATCCGACGAAGTTCAACGGTTCGCTCTTCACCTTTGACCCCGTATATATGGACGCCAAATGCCCGTTCACGCCCGACTTCCGCAAATGGGGCGGAGGCACGATGACGGCGCAGAACCAGCGTCTGGTGTACTGGCCGATGCTCAAGAGCGGCGATACGGACATGATGCGCTCGCAATTCGACACATACCTGCGTATGCTCCCCAACGCCATGAGGCGCACAAAGTTCTATTGGAACCACGACGGGGCATCCTTCTCCGAACAGATAGAAAACAGCGGACTGCCCAACCCCACGGAATACGGCAAGCACAAGCCCGGCGACGACCCGGGGATGGACCGTAACGCATGGCTGGAATACCAGTGGGACACGGCACTCGAATTCTGTTCCATGATACTGCAGGCACACGCATACAGCGGCATGGACATCACGCAATACGAACCATTGATTCGCCAGACGCTCGTGTTCTTCGACGAGCACTACCAGTACATAGCCAAGAAGCTGGGCGTGAAGCCGCTCACCGCCGACGGCAAGCTGATGCTCTACCCCTCGTCGGGCTGCGAGACATACAAGATGGCATATAACCCGTCGAGCGTAATTGCCGCACTGAAGACCGTGGCAAGGCAATGGATAGAATACAAGGGCGACAGCATCAACAACATCCTCTCGCGCATACCCGACATACCGCTGCGCACAATCGACGGCGACACGTGTATCGCTCCGGCAATAGTGTGGGCGAGGATACAGAACATAGAGACACCACAGCTGTACCCCGTCTTCCCATGGCGCATCTACGGCATGGGAAGGGACAACCTGCAGACGGCACGCAACACATACCGGAAAGACCCCCACGCCCTGGAGATGCGCTCCACGAAGGGATGGAAGCAGGACAATATCTGGGCAGCCTGTCTGGGATTCGCCGACGAGGCGTTCCGCCTGAACAGCGAGAAGCTCAAGGACGGCCCTTACCGCTTCCCTGCATTCTGGGACCCGGGCTACGACTGGGCGCCGGACTGCAACAAGGGCGGTGCGTCGATGATCGGCATGCAGGAGATGCTTCTGCAGGAAACGCCCGACGGCGCATTGATGCTCTTCCCGGCATGGCCCCGCCACATCAACGCCCGCTTCCGGCTGAAAGCCACCGGCAACAGAACAATAGAAGCTGAGATAAAAGACGGAAAGATAAGCTGCAACCAGCCGGTCACATCTCTCCCATAACCCCCAAAACAAAACAATGAAAACAATACCCACCCTCCTCCTTGCCTTCTCCGCCCTGTCGGCAGAAGCCAAGATAACGATAACCCAGACCACCTGCAACTACCAGAAAGGTCTGGCAGTAGTGACCAGCGGCGTAAGGTTAGGCTGGCAGATGCAGTCGGGCACAGACAACGACCGTCAGCAGGCATACCAGATTCTCGTGACCGAGAACGTGACCGGCCGCAAGATATACTACTCAAAGAAAAAGACATCAGGCGAAAGCCAGTTCGTGGCAATCCCGAAGCTGAAGGCCAACAGGCACGGCTATCAGTGGAAGGTGCGCGTGTGGGACAAGGACGGTAACCCGTCGGAGTGGAGCCGGAGCCAGACCATCAGAGTTGCCCCGGCGCTCACGGGCAAGGGAGCACCATCATGGATAGGTGCAATAACGCGGTGCGACGCCCGACTGCCGGAAGGAAGATTCTCCAACGCCGAATTCAAGAAAGAATCATTCAAGAGTCTGTGGAGTCCCGTGGACACGCTTTCCGCCAAGAGCATCATCCTGCGCAAGGAATTTCCGTGCGGCGGCAAGCGCATCACCGATGCCACACTCTACGTCAGCGGCATGGGCCACTACGAGATGCGCATCAACGGCAGGAAGGTGGGCGACAGCGAGTTCGCCCCGCTATGGAGCGAATACAGCAAGACGGTATATTATAATACGTATGACGTGACAGAGATGCTGGGCAGCGGCACGAATGCCCTGAGCGTGATGCTGGGCAACGGCTTCTTCAACGTGCAGCGCGGCGGAAGATACAGTAAGCTGATGACCAGCTTCGGTGCGCCGCAGATGATATTGCGCCTCGACATAAACTACAGCGACGGAACGCACAAGACAATCGTGAGCGACGGAACATGGAGATACGCCCTCAGTCCCGTCACCTTCAACAGCATCTATGGTGGCGAATCGTATGACGCACGCCTCGTGCAGCCAGGCTTCGACCGTCCGGACTTCGACGACTCGGCATGGAAGCAAGCCGTTGTGGTGGAGGGAGCGGGAGGCAGACTCCTGCCGCAGACCGCACCGCCCGTGAAGATAATGGAGCGCTACGGCATAAAGGCATGGAACTATCTGCCGGCAGACTCCGTTGCCACGGCATCGGCAAAGACCAAGCGCACCGTGTCGCCGCATACCTTCATCGCCGACATGGGGCAGAACCTCGCCGGTTTCCCCGAGATAAGAGTGAAGGGCAGGGCAGGGCAGAAGATAACGATGCTCGTATCGGAAAACCTGAACAAACAGGGAGTGTGCGACCAGCGTCAGACAGGCCGTCAGCATTACTACGAATACACCATAGGCAGCGACACCACGGAGACTTGGCATCCGCGCTTCTCCTACTACGGATACAGATACATACAGGTGGAGGACGCTGTGCTCGAGGGCGAACCCAATCCGGAGGGACTGCCCGTAATATCCAGTCTGCAGAGCTGCTTCATATACAATTCGGCAGAAGAAGGGTCATCGTTTGAATGTTCCAACCCGCTCTTCACCCAGACCCACCGCCTCATAGAGCGCGCCGAGAGGAGCAACATGCAGAGCGTGATGACCGACTGTCCGCACCGCGAGAAGCTCGGTTGGCTGGAGCAGGACCATCTCGTGGGGCCGAGCCTCTTCTACAATTACGACATGACGCAGTATTGTCCTAAGATAATCCGCGACATCACCGACACGCAGAAGCAAGACGGAATGGTTCCCACCACGGCACCGCAGTATGTGTCGTTCGGCAATCTCTTCGACGACTCCCCCGAATGGGGCAGCACGCTCATCATCATGCCGTTCCAGTATTACGAACAGTATGGCGACAGCACGCTCATCATCAAAAACTACCAGGCGATGCGCCGCTACGTGGACTACCTGACGGGGCGCTCGCAGAACGGAATCGTGAGCCACGGACTGGGCGACTGGTATGACGTGGTGGAGGGCAAGGCAGGCTTCTGCCGCAACACGCCGATACCGCTCGTAGCCACGGCGCATTACATCTACGACCTGCAACTCATCCAGAGGGCGGCAAGGATGGCCGGCAACAAGACCGACGAAAAGAAATATGCAGCGCTCTGCCGTGATGTGGTGGACGCCTTCAACAAGGAATTCTATCATGCCGACTCCGGCAGCTACGGCACCGGCAGTCAGACATCAAACGCCCTTCCGCTCTTCCTCGGCATTGCGGGTGAGAACAAGGACAGGGTGTTGCAGGCGCTGGTAAAGGACATCGAGAAGCACGGCAACCGTCTGACAACGGGCGACGTGGGCAACCGCTATCTCTTCCAGGCGCTTGCCATGACGGGCAACGACGAACTGCTCTATACCATGCTCAACCACTATGACACTCCGGGCTACGGCTTCCAGATAAAGCAGGGAGCAACGACGCTCACCGAGCAATGGGACCCGCGGCAGGGTTCTTCGTGGAACCATCTGATGATGGGACAGATAGACGAATGGCTCTTCCGCAATCTCGCCGGAATACAGAACAAGCCCGGCACATACGGTATGCGTCATCTGCTGATATCACCGACGCTTGTGGGCGACATGACTTTCGTGAATGCCTCCACGGAGACGCTTTACGGTACGGTATCCGTGGAATACAGTCGTCAGGGACTGACCGTGGAAATCCCCGTGGGCTGCGATGCCGACATCGTAATGAAGGACGGCACTAAGATTGCTTCCGTGGGCAGCGGAGTGCATACTTTCCGTACGGTTAAAAGGAAATGAAGAATGTAGAGTTGTCTCGCTTTGCGAGATTAAGAATTGGAGAATTAAGAATTCTTTATTCTCCATTCTCCATTCTTCATTCTCTATTCTTCATTCTTCATTCTTCATTCTGTCAACTCGTCAACAGAAAAAAATAACATTAGAATTGTTATTAAATCATTAATTCTTTGCAAGTGGTGTTGCATTTATGCATAAAAATTGTACTTTTGCAGTGATATAGACAATCAAGCTTGTATAAAGTGAGGATAAAGAAGATAACAACTGCCACAATAAAGCTCCTGCTGCCGGTACTGCTCGGCGGCGTGATATTGTATTGGATGTACCGCGACTTCGACTTCAAGCGTATCGAGAGCGTGATGCTTTACGACATGGACTGGACATGGATGCTCCTCTCGTTGCCGTTCGGCATAACGGCACAGCTCTTCCGCGGCATCAGATGGCGGCAGACACTGGAGCCTGTCGGCGAGCGGCCGAGGCTGTCTACATGCGTCAACTCCATCTTCCTCTCCTATGCGGCGAGTCTCGTCATCCCCCGTATAGGGGAGTTCACGAGATGCGGCGTGTTGGGCAGATGCGACGGCGTGTCCTTCCCCAAGGCCCTCGGCACGGTGGTGACGGAGCGCGCAATCGACACGCTGCTCGTTATGCTGATTACTGGACTGACGCTGCTGGCGCAGATGAGGATATTCGGAAGCTTCTTCCAGAGCACGGGGACGAGTCTCGACTCCATTCTCCGTAATTTCTCTGCAACAGGATATATCGTCACAGCCGTGTGTGCCGTGGCAATACTCGTGCTGCTGCATTTCCTGCTCAAGAGATTGGCTATATATAATAAGGTAAGAGCCACCTTGAGCGGAATATGGCAGGGTATGATATCGCTCAGGAGCGTGAAGAACATCCCGCTCTTCATCATCCTCACCCTGGGGATATGGGGAAGCTACTTCCTGCATTATTACCTCACGTTCTTCTGCTTTGAATTCACATCGGGTCTCGGACTGATGTGTGGTCTCGCCACGTTCGTGGTGGGTAGCATAGCAGTGATTGTGCCCACGCCTAACGGAGCCGGACCATGGCATTTCGCCGTGAAGACGATGCTCCTGATATACGGCGCCACGGCGATAAGCGGCAGGAGGATAACGGCAGACGAGGCCCTCTCGTTCGTGCTCATCGTGCATACGATACAGACGATGCTCGTCGTACTGCTCGGTGTCGCGGCATGGATAATGATCGGATTGAAAGAAAAGAGAATTACAAATTCATAAACTTTAATACTATGAGTGAAATCAGAAACCTTAAACCAGAGTCTCTCTGGAGAAATTTCGATGAGCTGACACAAGTGCCACGCCCATCAGGCTATTTGGAGAAAGTGCAGAAATTCCTGCTCGAGTTTGCAGAGCGCGTAGGCGTAGAGGCATTCATGGACGAAGCCGGAAACGTAATCATGCGCAAGCCTGCCACACCGGGAATGGAAAACCGCAAGACGGCTATCCTCCAGGCACACATGGACATGGTGCCGCAGAAGGATCCACAGGTGGTACACGACTTCGAGAACGACCCAATCCAGACATGGATTGACGGCGAATGGGTGAAGGCAAAGGGTACGACCCTCGGTGCCGACGACGGTATCGGTGTGGCTGCCATCATGGCCATCATGGAGGACAAGACACTGAAGCACGGTCCGCTGGAGGCTCTCATCACCACCGATGAGGAGACCCACATGGTAGGAGCAAACGGCTTGAAGCCGGGCGTGCTCACAGGCGAAATCCTGCTCAACCTCGACACGGAGGACGAAGGACAGCTGATCATCGGCAGCGCCGGAGGTGTGGACATCACAGCAACCCTGGACTACAAGGAAGTGGAGACCGACAAGGAGGACATCGCAGTGGCAGTGACCGTAAAGGGACTGAAGGGCGGACACTCCGGTCTGGAGATAGGTCTTGGCAGAGGAAACGCCAACAAGATGCTCGTGCGCATCGTGCGTGAGGCAATCAGCGACGACGACGCCCGTCTGGCTTCATGGCATGGCGGCAACATGCGCAACGCCATCCCGTTCGAGGCAACAGCCGTGCTCACAATGCCTAAGGAGAACAAGGAAGACTTCCTGGCCCTCGTGGCAGACTACAAGGAGGACTTCATCCATGAGTTCAAGGGCATCGAGACAGACATCGACGTTATCGTGGAGGATGTGGAACTGCCGGCAATGGAGGTTCCGCAGGAAATCCAGGACAATCTGGTTGACGCCATCTATGCTGCCCACAACGGCGTATGGCGATACATCCCATCAATGCCGAACATCGTGGAGACCTCTTCAAACTTAGCCATCGTAAACATCGGGGGCGGCAAGGCAGAATGTCTCATCCTTGCCCGCAGCTCAAGCGACAGCGTAATGTCAGAGCTCGGCACATCACTCGCCAGCTGCTTCGGCATGGCAGGCATGAAGGTGGAGTTCAGCGGACAGTATGGCGGCTGGGACCCGAATCCGGACAGCGAACTCATCAAGGAGATGCACCGCATATACAACGAACTCTTCGGCAACGAGCCTACGGTAGAGGTGGTTCACGCCGGACTGGAGTGCAGTGTAATCCTGAGCAAGTATCCTGGTCTGGACATCTGCTCGTTCGGTCCTACACTGCGTTCGCCTCACACGGCAAACGAGCGCTGCCTCTGGGCGACAGTTCCGAAGTTCTGGGACCTGCTCGTCAAGACACTCGAAGAGATTCCTGCAAAGTAATCCTGTGCAGACACAGATAAAACGCCTCCAGCAGGCGGTATGAACAGAAGCGTGCGGAAAGTCCGGTATCGGGCATTCCGCACGCTTCCTTGTTTCTGCCGGCCGGAATCAATTACCCGGACGGCTTCCTGTGATTTCCCCAAAACGTTAAAATAACACATAAATACCTATGAGATAGCGGTTATTAGAAGTAAAAAGAGTAATTTTGCACACTGTATCGCATTGCGTAAGCAAAACAATGAAGCGGTCTTATCAATAGAAACGTTGCATTTCATAACGATAAAGTGAGAAAGAAATCCACTGTATTAATCATGCTTTTCGCCTTCCTCCTCGTCATGGCAGGCTCCAATGCCCCATTTGCAGGGAAAGACAAGAAGCGGAAAAAGACAAACGACACGACAGCCCTCGCCGACACGTTGGGGCCTGATACCCTTTTGTCCCAAATCGCCGGCAGCAAACACGACTCCCTACAGGCGGCAGGGCCCGACACCACGAAGATGGACTCCATGGCACTCGCCATATTCCGCCACAACAAGCACATAGACGACTCCATACGGCTCGACAGCATGAACAAGGCAAAGTCCACGGGCATAGAATCACCTGTGAAGTTCGCCGCAGCCGACTCCATGGTATACAACGCCAAGAACAAATACGCCTTCCTCTACGGCAACTCCAGCGTGGTATACCAGAACATGGACCTCAAGAGCGCCGACATCAAGATGAACATGGACAGCAGTCTGGTGCATGCCACGGGAGCGAAAGACTCCACCGGCGCGCTCCAAGGCAGACCCGTATTCAAGATGGGCGATACGCAGTATGACAGCGACACCATAGCCTTCAACTTCAAGACCAAGAAAGGCTTCATCAACAACGTATACACCGAGCAGGAAGACGGATTCCTCACCAGTCTGCGCTCCAAGCGTAACGACAAGGGAGAGCTCTTCCTCGAGCACGGACGATACACCACCTGCGACGCCGAGCACCCCGACTTCTACATCGCCCTCTCGCGTGCCAAGGTGCGCCCGGGCAAGGACGTAGTCTTCGGTCCCGCATATCTCGTGGTTGCCGACGTGCCGCTGCCCCTCGCCATCCCCTACGGATTCTTCCCCTTCACCAAGAGCTATTCCAGCGGATTCATCATGCCGACATACGGCGACGAGAGCGCCCGCGGATTCTATCTGCGCGACGGAGGATACTATTTCGCCATAAATGACAAATGGGACCTGAAGCTCCTCGGCGAGATTTACACCAAGGGCTCGTGGGGCGTGTCGGCGGCAAGCAACTACCGCAAGCGCTACAAATACAACGGAAGCTTCTTCTTCAGCTACCAGGACACGAAGAACGGCGACAAGGGAATGCCCGACTTCACCGAGCAGGAGAGCTTCAAGATTCAGTGGAGCCACCGTCAGGACGCCAAGGCGAACCCCTTCTCGAGTCTGTCGGCAAGCGTGAACTTCGCCACATCCAGCTACGAGCGCAACAACCTGAACAGCATGTACAACCCGCAGACGATGACGCAGAGCACGAGGACATCATCCGTAAGCTGGACCACGTCATTCTCCAGCCTCGGCATGACAATCAGCGGAACCACCAACCTCAACCAGAACATGCGCGACTCCACCGTGGCAATCACGCTCCCCGACCTCAATATCTCCGTGAGCCGCTTCTACCCCTTCAAGCGCAAGCGCATGGCAGGCAAGGAGCGCTGGTATGAGAAGATATCCATGAGCTACACCGGAAGTCTGCGCAACAGCATCGACACGAAGGAAGACCTGCTCATGAAGTCGAACCTGATAAAGGACTGGCGCAACGGTATGCAGCACAACATACCTATCAACGCCAACTTCACGCTCTTCAACGTGATTAACATCAACCCGTCCATCAACTTCACCGACCGCATGTACACCAACCGCATAGAGCAGAGCTGGGATCAGGAGACGCAGACCGTGAAGCGCGACACGACATACGGATTCTACAACGTCTACAACTGGTCGATGAGCGTGAGCGCATCCACCAAGCTCTACGGATTCTGGATGCCGAACCGCAAGATCTTCGGTGACAAGATACAGGCAATACGCCACGTCATTACCCCGACCGTGTCATACAACTATGCGCCCGACTTCAGCGCCTCGCGCTACGGATACTACAAGACCTACATGAAGACCGATGCACAGGGCAACGTGACCATGGAGCAGTACTCCCCATACCAGAACGGACTCTTCGGAGTGCCGGGCCGCGGCCGCACCGGAAGCATATCCATGTCGCTCTCCAACAACATCGAGATGAAGGTGAAGTCTGACAAGGACTCCACGGGATTCAAGAAGCTCAGCATCATCGACGAGCTCGGCGCAAACATGTCGTACAACATGGCTGCCAAGGAGAAGCCATGGAGCGACCTCTCGATGAACATCCGTCTGAAATGGTGGAAGAACTATACCTTCAACATGAACGCCGTATTCGCCACCTATGCCTACGAGCTCGACAAGAACGGCAACCCATACGTGGGCAACCACACCGAATGGGGCAAAGGACGATTCGGACGTTTCCAGGGCATGTCGCAGAACATATCCTACACCCTCAACCCCGAGAAGATAAAGAAGCTCTTCGGCGGGAAGAAGGACGACGAAGAAACTGATACTGACGCTGACGACGACACGGGAGTGGAGACAAACGTGGACGACGACATGATGAAGGCGCAGCATGGGGCAAAGAAGAAGTCTGCCGGCAAGGCAGAGACCGACGAAGACGGATACATGAAATTCTCCATGCCGTGGTCAATCACCTTCGGCTACGGAATCACGATGCGCGAGAACACCAGCGGAAAGTTCAACACCAAGACGATGCGCTATCCGTATAAATTCACGCAGAACCTCAACTTCAGCGGAAACTTACGCATCAGCGACGGGTGGAACATCAGTTTCTCCTCTGGCTACGACTTCGAGGAGCACGACCTCTCCATGACCACAGCGTCATTGCAGCGCGACCTCCACTGCTTCAGCATGAGCTGCTCCGTAGTGCTCGCACCCTACACATCCTACAACTTCTCCTTCCGCTGCAACGCCGCCACGCTCACCGACGCCCTGAAATACGACAAGCGCAGCGGCTACAGCAATGCCGTGCAGTGGTATTGATTCCGCAGCAGGCAGTCAACAATAAACATAACGGGCAGAACGTCAAAATCTAAAAGACGTTCTGCCCGTTTTCTCGTCTGTCTCTAAAAAAATCTTTTTTTACCCTCACATATTATAAACTGAAATGGAAACGGCGGAAATCATGCTGGAATAAGTATGCCACATTGCAGAAATATCATGTGATGCCCCTATTTAATATGGTATAAATAGGGGTTTTGTATATAATTAACATAAAAACAAGAGCCTTTTTGTCAATTTTTCTTGCTTTTGTAAACGTAAAGGCTTAATTTTGCACACATAACTTTAAATGTTACCCTTATGGATGAAAAACTATTGCTCCTTGGCGATGAGGCAATCGCTTTGGGAGCCGTACATGCAGGACTTTCGGGTGTTTATGCTTATCCTGGAACTCCATCAACAGAAATAACAGAGTATATTCAGGGCAACAAGCTTGCCGCTGAAAGAAAAATCCACTGCCGCTGGTCTGCAAATGAGAAGACCGCGATGGAAGAAGCACTCGGCATGTCCTATATGGGCAAGCGTGCCATGGTGTGCATGAAGCACGTGGGAATGAACGTCTGCGCTGACGCGTTCGTCAATTCGGCAATGACCGGAACAAACGGCGGACTCGTAGTGGTTGCAGCCGACGACCCATCAATGCACTCATCACAGAACGAGCAGGACTCCCGCTTCTACGGCAAGTTCGCTATGGTGCCGGTGTTTGAACCGTCGTCACAGCAGGAAGTTTACGGAATGATGAAGGATGCGTTCGAACTCTCAGAACGCTACATGCTTCCGGTAGTGCTCAGAATGGTCACACGTATGGCACATTCGCGTGCCGTGGTCAAGACGGGCGAAGTGAGCGAAATGAATCCTATGACCTATCCTTCAAACCCTAAAGACTGGGTGTTGCTGCCAGCCGTGGCACGCAAGCGCAACGAGCGCCTCGTAGGTCTGCAGAAGGATCTCATGGAGGAGGCAGAGAACTCCAAGTACAACAAACTTGTCGACGGCAATGACAAGTCATTGGGTATCATCGCCTGTGGTATCGCATACAACTACCTCATGGAGCACTTCAAGGACGGATGCCCTTACCCGGTACTCAAGGTTTCGCAGTATCCGCTGCCGGTGAAGAAGGTGAAGGAACTCGCAAAGACATGCGACGCGCTGCTCGTACTCGAAGACGGACAGCCGGTTGTAGAGGAAATGCTGCGCGGCGTTCTTGACCAGGACATCACTATCAAGGGAAGACTGACGGGCGAAGTGCCACGTACAGGCGAGCTCACTCCGGACAACATCATCGCAGCCCTCGGCCTCAAGGACGAGGAGGTGTTCCCGCCATGCGAACTCGTTGTTCCACGTCCACCGGCACTCTGCCAGGGATGCGGCCACCGCTTCATGTTCGAGGCCCTGAACAATGTATTGAAGGAGTATGACAACAGTCGCGTATTCGGCGATATCGGTTGCTACACGCTGGGCTACCTGCCACCATACCAGGCTCTCCACTCCGTAGTGGACATGGGAGCTTCCATTACAATGGCAAAGGGTGCCGCAGATGCAGGACAGTTCCCGTCGGTTGCAGTAATCGGCGACTCCACATTCACACACTCTGGTATGACAGGTCTGCTCGACGCCGTAAACGAGAAGTCAAACATCGTGGTTGTGATTTCCGATAACCTCACCACAGGTATGACAGGCGGACAGGATTCTGCAGGAACAGGCAGGATAGAGAATATCTGCAAGGGAATCGGTGTTGATCCTGACCACGTGCGCGTGGTTGTTCCATTGCCAAAGAACATGGAGGAAATGCAGAACGTAATCCGTGAAGAGATTAATTATAACGGAGTCAGCGTAGTGATCCCTCGCAGGGAGTGCATACAGACGGCTCGCAGACATAACAAGAAAAAGTAAGGAGGACGTGGTTATGAATACAGATATAATTCTTTCAGGAGTAGGAGGACAGGGAATCCTCTCTATCGCCACCATCATTGGTGCCGCAGCCATCAAAGAGGGGCTGTATATCAAACAGGCCGAGGTGCACGGCATGAGCCAGCGCGGCGGAGACGTGCAGTCGAACCTGCGTATCAGTTCCGACCCTATCGCATCCGACCTTATCCCGCTGGGCAAGGCTGACCTCATCATCTCGCTCGAGCCGATGGAGGCTATGCGCTATCTGCCTTACCTGAAGAAGGACGGATGGGTAATCACGAACACAGCTCCGTTTGTGAACATACCTAACTATCCGGAACTCGAAGAACTGCTCCAGAGCATCAAGGCGCTGAACCATCACGTATCGCTCGATGTAGACAAGATCTCCGCTGAGGTGGCATCGCCACGCGCAGCCAACATCGTGCTGCTCGGTGCTGCTTCACCGTTCCTCGGCATTGAGGTGGAGAAGATAGAGGATGGTATCCGCTCGGTATTCGGAAAGAAGGGCGAAGAAATCGTTGAGATGAACCTGAAGGCCTTCAGGGCCGGACTGCAGGTGGCTGACGAACATATCCGCAAATAATCCCCAGGTACCTATGAATATTCCTTTTGAAAAAAATACTGTTGCCGATGTGCTGAAGGAGATGCATATCGCAAGGGCCGGTGACGCTACAATACGCCAGACCGTGGCTATAGCGGAAGAGCTGGAGAAGATAACAGGACAGAAGTTCATCCATCTCGAAATGGGTTCGCCCGGACTGCCGCCAAGCCAGATTGGTATTGAGGCACAGAAGAAGGCTCTCGACAGCGGAGTGGCTTCGAAATACCCTAACATCTCGGGTATCGAACCGCTCAAGAAGCAGGCTTCACGCTTCATCAAGGCTTTCCTCGATATCGACGTGGATCCAGAGGGATGCGTGCCTACGGTAGGTTCAATGATGGGAACCTTCGCATCATTTATCGTCACCACGCATCTGAATCCGGAGAAGGACACGATACTGTTCATCGACCCGGGATTCTCCGTGCAGCCGCTGCAGGCTAAGGTGTTGGGCTACAAGCGTGATTCTTTTGACGTATACAACTATCGCGGCGACAAGCTCAAGGCAAAACTTGAGGAACATCTCGCCAAGGGCAATATTGCCGCAATTGTATATTCCAATCCGAACAACCCGTCATGGGTTTGCTTTGCAGAGGAAGAGTTGCAGTGCATCGGTGAACTTGCCACGAAATATGATGCCATAGTGATTGAAGACCTTGCCTATCTCGGCATGGATTCAAGAAAGTATATCGGCAAGCCTTTTGAGGCTCCTTATCAGTCTACGGTGGCACGCTACACCGACAACTACATGCTCATGCTCTCGGCATCGAAGATATTCAGCTATGCCGGCGAACGTGTGGCTACGGTGGCAATCAGCGACGCTCTCTATAAGCGTTCTTATCCTTACCTGAAAGAGACTCTTGGTATGGATACCTTTGGCAGAGCGTTTGTCTATACAGTGATGTATACGCTTTCTTCCGGCGTGTGCCATTCAGCACAGTGCGCTCTGGCGGCTATGTATGAGGCAGCATGCGACGGCAGGTTCGACTTCGTGACCGACACTCATGAGTATGCGCGCCGTGCGGAGAAGCTGAAGAAGGTGTTCCTGCAGAACGGATTCCATATCGTATACGACAAGGACCTGGACCAGGACGTGAGCGACGGATTCTTCTTCACCATCGGCCGGAAGGGCTTTACGGGTGATGACCTCCTGGCAGAGCTTATCCATTACGGTGTGTCGGCGATTTCGCTCCGCACCACAGGAAGCGAGCAGCAGGGCATCCGCGTATGTACGTCGGTTATCCAGGACGAGGACTATCCGGTGCTCGACGAGAGACTGAAGGTGTTCAACGAAAAGCATCCCTTAAACTAAAAAAAGAACCAGTAAAAGATGAAACCTAAATATGTATCAGCTGCCGAGGCGGCGAAGCTTATCAAGTCACACGACCGTGTGTACATCCAGGGCAGTACGTCAATTCCCGAAGTCCTGCTTGATGCCATAACAGCACGTGCCGGCGAACTCGAAGGCGTGGAGATGTATTCCGCCTTTGCTGTGGGAAGGCGTGAGGCTCCGTATGCCAAGACAGAATACCGCGACATTTTCATCCCCCGCAGCCTCTTTATCGCTAACAGCGTGCGCAAGGCTGTAGACAGGGGCGAGGCGCAGATTATCCCTTGCTTCCTTGGCGAGGTGCCTGCCTTGTTCCGCGAGGGCTATCTGCCGCTCGACGTTACATTGCTTAATGTTTCTCTGCCTAACAAGGATGGTTATTGCAGTTATGGTGTGTCGGCAGACCTGGCGGTCAGCGCTGTGGAATGCTCGAAGATCATCATCGCCCAGGTGAACAAGCAGATGCCGTTCTCTTATGGCGACCCGCTTATCCATATCGACGACATCGACGCTTGTGTGGAAGTGGACGACCCATTGGTGGAGGTTCCTACGGCTGTGCCTTCCGAGAAGGAGATGAAAATCGGACAGTATATCGCCGAACTCATCCCGGACGGTGCTACGCTCCAGATTGGTGTGGGAGGTATTCCTAATGCCGTATTGAACGGCTTGCGCGACCACAAGAACCTGGGTCTGCACACAGAGGCCATGACCGACGGCGTGTTGCCACTCATCAAGAGCGGGGTAATCAACAACTCGCAGAAGGTAATCATGCCGGGCAAGAGCGTTGCTTCTCTTGCTTTGGGATCCCGCGCATTGTATGACTTCATGGACTACAATGAAGATATGGTGTTCAAGGATGTGGCGTGGACGAACGACCCGTTCCGCATCCGTCAGAACCCGAAGGTTATGTCGATAAACTCTGCCATAGAGGTGGACCTCACCGGTCAGGTTTGTGCCGACTCCATCGGTACGCGCCTGTTCTCGGGCGTAGGCGGCCAGCATGACTTCATGTATGGCGGTGCCTTGTCGGAGGGCGGCAAGACCTTCATTGCCATGACGGCAACGTCGGGCAAGGGAATCTCGAAGATAAAGCCGGTATTGACCGAGGGTGCAGGAGTTGTCACCACACGTTTCCAGACGCAGTATGTCGTTACGGAATACGGTGCGGCATTCCTCAAAGGCAAGGACGTTGCCCAGCGTGCCCACGCTCTTATCAACATCGCTGCGCCTGAGGTGCGCGAGGAACTTGAGAGGGCGGCTTGTGAAAGATTCGGCTATAGGTTCCTCAGAGAGAAATAATCTCCCGGAGAATAAGGGAACAATGAAATCTATCCCCGGTGGATAAGGGCTTTATCCGCTGAAGGAAAAAATAAAAAGGCTCATTCAACATCAGGAGCGGGATGCGTAGGCATGGCTTCTGGTGTTGAGTGAGCCTTTTTAGTAGGACGGTCCGGACTGATTAATAGTCCTTGTCGTCTGCATCATCGAAGTAGGAGTCCGCGTTGGACATATTGCCGGTGGATACGCATGCGCAATACTTGGCTCGGCATGCACTGTCTTTCAGGAACATCGCACGCGTGCCTTCCACGTCCTGCTTGAAAGACAGGTGGTTGTCGATGCCCATGCCGCAGGCGATGCCCTCCACGTTGAGGTCTTCCGTGCCGATGAAGGTGAAAGTCCAGTTCTGCTTCTTCAGTTTCTCTATCAGGTTCTTTACCATCTTCAGGTTATACTCCACGGAGCAGTTCTCCTCACCGTCGGTGATGATCGTCACGAGCACGTTGTCGTCTGCCGAAGTCAATGCGTTGACTTTTGCGATGCCTATGCCGATGGCGTCGTAGAGTGGGGTGCCGCCACAAGGGCGGTAGTCCTTTGCCGTCATCTGCCTCAGCTTGCCGGCCGGAACGTTGTCGAAGATAAAGTTGCGGTGGGTGCTGTCGAATGTTATGAGGGTTGTAAGCTGCTCCATGTTTTCGTGCATCTTGTCCATCTTGGCGATGGTGGAGAGCGTCTCGTTCATTCCGGCAAGAGCCTGCTTCTCTATACAACTCATCGAACCGCTCTCGTCAACGATAATAAGATTGAATACCTTCTTCTTCATGATTCTTTTCCTTTCTGTTTTAAACTGTTATTGAAATGTCGTTTGATTATTAAAAGAAAATAACAACAGGAAAATTAAGCGGCAAGCAAAAAAATCACTAAATTTGCAAAATATGAGGAACGGGAGCGCTCTGTCAGTCCACGAACTGACCGATGAAGAGATAGTGGATGCGCTTCGCCATAAGGACGAGCGCGTCACCCGACAGTATTTCTATGAATACTGCCGTATAGCCTATTGCGTGTATAACAAAAAGTACGAACTGGACTACAAGCCGGGCATGGACTTCTTTGCCCTGGCACATGAATACTATCTCGCCCTCGACCGGCGCGACTGGCACCAGCTGGAGGACCGCAAGCCGGGCATGTCGCTCCGCACGTGGATGATAAACGGCTTCCGCTTCGTCATCCTCGACAAGCTGAAAGCCTACCGCCATGAGATGCAGACGGAAAGCTTCGAGCAGCGCGTTGCCGGCAGCCGCCTGCGCTTCGACATTGCCGATGCGGACTACAAGAAGGAGGTGAGACAGATGGTGGAAAGCCTCTGCCAGGAGTTTTTCGGGCGCGACGACAAACCGGCCATCATCCTCAAGATGATTCTCGTGGAGGGCTTCAAGGGGAAGGAAGTGGCGCTGCAGCTGGGCATGACGCCGTCGGCTGTGACCCAGCGCTATCAGAAGCTGATGCGCGATGTGGTGATACCGTATTTCAAGAACTATTACGTAGCGCCCACGGCAGACGCCCCCTTCAGCAAAGTATCATGCATGGCAGAACTGTCCGCGGCTCCGCTCGATATTTGTTGTAACAGAGTTTCAAGGCCAAAAAATATCATTATGGACAATGCAAAGAGAATCACGCCGGACAACATCAGAAGTCTGGCAGAGAACGAAATCTTCGTCTTCGGCAGCAACCTCGCCGGAATGCACGGCGGAGGGGCAGCGCGCGCCGCACGCCTTTACTTCGGAGCCGTGATGGGGCAGGGCACAGGTCTCCAGGGCCAGAGCTACGCCATCCCCACGATGCAGGGCGGCACGGAGACCATCCAGCCCTATGTGGATGAATTCATAGCTTTTGCCAAGAGCCATCCGGAGATGAAATTCCTGGTCACGAGGATAGGCTGCGGCATTGCAGGATTTGACGCAGCGGACATTGCGCCGCTGTTCCGCGGAGCCATGAAAGTGCAGAATATCAGTCTGCCGAAAGATTTCTGGGATTGCTTGGACTAAGGTGACAGAGTGTAGATTAGTATCAGAATTCCGTGATGCGTTCGTATCGCATTTCATTTATCTTGCGTAGCTTTTCAAGCCGGTCGGCATTCAGCTTGCCGGCCTTGATGCATTTCCTGTTATACTTCCACCAGTTCAAAAGATTGCGGTTGTCCGGTTTCTTCTTGTCGGGAAGCTGATGATGCTCCTCCACGTAGCTGAGGAGCTCGTTGTAGTGGGCAAGCCATTTTGATTCGTTCTTGCCGATGTCCCTAATACTGTCCATAGTATTAATATGTTAGTAGTCAATGATGTTATAAGTGCAAATGTATGAAAAAAAAGGAAAATGATTAATGTTTTCCGGAAAAAAAGTAATGGTGGATATTCATTTTATGCATACCTTTGCACAAGAATTAAAATAACAGACTCATTATGCAACTTATACAAGACAAACAGTTCGGTGGAGAGCGTCCGCTCTTCGCCTCACACGACCTTCATATCGACAACGTGCTCATCACCGAAGGCGAATCGGCGATAAAGGAATGCAGCAACATCAAGGCGACCAACTGCCGCTTTGAGGGCAACTACCCGTTCTGGCATGTGCACGGCTTCGAGATAAGCGACTGCTATTTTGCCGTGGGCGGACGTTCGGCCCTGTGGTATTGCGACCATCTGAAGATGCGCGACACCGTTATCGACGCGCCGAAGATGTTCCGCGAGATGAGCCATCTCGACTTGAAGAACGTGGTGATGAACGATGCCGACGAGGTGTTCTGGCGCTGCGACAACATACGCATAGAGAACCTCAAGATGCATGGCGGCACCTATCCGTTCATGTTCAGCCATGACGTTTATGTTGATGGATTGGAGAGCGACAGCAAATACGTCTTCCAGTATGCAAGAAACATCGAAGTGCATAATGCGAAGATAACAACAAAAGATGCCTTCTGGGAGGTGGATAACGTCACCGTGTACGATTCCGAGCTGAACGGCGAATACCTGGGATGGCACTCAAGGAACCTGCGCCTCGTGAACTGCCACATCACCGGCGAGCAACCGCTTTGCTACGCCCACGACCTTATTCTCGAGAACTGCACCTTCGGCGAAGACTGCGACCGCGCCTTTGAATATTCCACGCTCCACGCCGACATCAAGGGCAGCATAACGAACATCAAGAACCCTATGTCGGGCCGCATCGTTGCCGACAAGATAGGCTCCGTGACCATCGACGAGAACATCAAGCAGCCTGCCGACTGCGTGATTGAGGAAAGAAAATAAGAATATGAAATACGACTTCGACAAGATAACGCCGCGACGCGGCACGAACTCATACAAATGGGACAGCACGGACGACAAGGATGTGCTGCCGATGTGGGTGGCAGACATGGATTTCCAGACTGCCCCCTGCATCATCAATGCGCTGAAGAAGCGCGTGGACCACGGCATCTTCGGCTATACACGCGTGCCGGAAGAATACTACGAGGCTGTGATTTCATGGTTCGGCAGGCGCCACAACTGGCAGCCGGAGCGCGAATGGGTCATATACACGTCGGGAGTAGTGCCGGCACTCTCCGCCATTATAAAGGCTCTGGCAAAGGAGGGCGACAGAATCCTTACCCTCACGCCCGTCTACAACTGCTTCTTCTCGTCTATCCGCAACAACGGATGTGAGCTCAGCAGCTGTGCGCTGAGGTATGAGAACAATGCTTTCTCCATCGACTATGACGACCTGGAGCACCGCGCCGCCGACCCCAAGACCACTCTTATGCTGCTCTGCAACCCCCACAACCCGTCGGGCCGCGTGTGGACGAGAGAGGAGCTGCAGCGCATCGGCGACATCTGTATAAAGCATAACGTAATTGTAGTGTCCGACGAGATTCATTGCGAGATTGTGCATCCGGGATATAAGTACATACCGTTTGCGTCAATATCTGAAGAGTTCCAGAAGCACAGCGTGACCTGCATATCGCCAAGCAAGGCTTTCAATATTGCCGGACTGCAGATTGCCAATATCATCGTTGAGAACGAGGAATGGCGCCAGCGCATCGACAAGGCGATAAACATCAACGAGGTGTGCGACGTGAATCCCTTCGGCGTAATCGCCACCATTGCCGCATACAACGAGGGCGGGGAATGGCTCGACCAGCTGCTCCAGTATATCCACGCCAACTATCTCTTCTTCAAGGCGTATTGCGAGGAGCATCTGCCCCAACTGCCCGTGGCGCCGCTCCAGGGCACATATCTGGCATGGATGGACTGCCGCCAGCTCGGCATCCCGTCGGAAGAACTTGAAGAGGAACTCATGAAGAATGCCAAACTATGGCTCAATGCCGGCAGCATGTACGGCAGGGAGGGCGAAGGCTTCATGCGCTGGAACCTCGCCTGTCCGCGACAATTCGTAAAAGAGGGACTGGAGAGATTTTCTTCGTTTATAAAAAAGCGCTGATTGTCGCATTGATTTTGCAACCAATAGCGTGGTATAATACAAAAGTCCATACGAAACCGTCTGTTCCTGGTTTCGTATGGACTTTTTGCTGTCTGCCGTATAATGTGTCTACCTAAAGCCTTGCGCCGCTGAATTTGGAATAAAAATCAGAATATGCAAATGTCAGACAAGGAAAAAGTGTATTATGGACTGCAAAAACACAGCTTTGCCGGCTCGGAAAAATGGCTTTGGCGGTCGTGCCACGGTAGTGGAAAACATTTCTCACGGCAGTGAAAAACACTTCTCACGGTAGTGAAAAACACTTTTCACTGTAGTCACACGGTTAGTGGACGGGTGTTTTGCTGCCAGTGGCGCGGCTTTCCATGATGTCCGGAGTCAGCTTCGGATTATACCTTATTATTATATATGTGCGAAGTAACTGTTACCTTATTATTATATACGCGCGAAGTAACTGTTACCTTATTTTTATAACGCGCGAAGTAACTGTCTCTACGTCCCCGGAATCCGCAAACGTTTGCGGTTGACGTAGGTCAATTTTATGCTATAAAACATAAAAAAGTAGTGTGTTGTGTTTGCTGTGTGCGCAAACAATCGTAACTTTGCATCGTCAAAAGGAAAAAGATAGAACTAAGATATAAGGTTCTTTAAGGTAAAAGATTTGTATAAAGATTAGTAGTGACAAATAAAGACGATAGGTTAGTTCAGGTAAAGATTGTTTAGGTAAAGGATAACAAAGAGGACTTTAAGGTAAAGAAAGATTGAGGATAACAGATGACCGATAGGTATTAGAGGTAAAGATTGAGGATAACAGATAGGTAAAGACGAAGGTAAAAAAAGATTGTAAGCGGTCGGGAGACCGGACGGATAACAGAAGAATAGGTATTACTCACTCCCCCGAAGGGGATGGGAAAGTCATAGAAGAATGAAAGTTTGAGAATTTGTATTATTGATTGCAGGTCGTGATCGACCTTGGTTTTGATTGATAAGTAAGTTTAATAGATTTAAGGTAAAGATTTAGTTGTTTGATTTGTGTTAGTCACCCCTGTTTGCTGTAAATACAGCAACAGGCTCGTGGGTAACGGATGAAAGAAGATTAGGTAGAAAGTTATGTATTAATGCGTTAGTAGTTATAGATATAAAAAAAGGCTCACCCATTAGGGTGAGCTTTTTTGTTTCCGGTTATATCGTTTCCTGTTTCCCGTCATTTCATGATTCCTGCATTCGCCTTGATGGAATCGTTCACTGCGGGGCCGTTGTTCTCCCAGATGTTGCATGGGCCGTTGGCGTTCTTCAGATATTTCTCCGTTGGCGTCCAGTTGTTTCTCACCATGATGCACGACGAGCCCTCGTCGGTGTAGAGGTAGAACCAATGGTTAGGGTCGTGGGCATAGCCCGGGGAATATATGTCGCGCACCACGTTTTCCTCCACGAACGAGTGTGGCTGTGCGCCGAGGGTATATATTCCGGCCGTATCATACATGTGTTTGGCGTAGTGGTGTATGAGGTTGCCCTTCACCCTGTTGTCTGCCATGGCGCATGGCTGCTGGTTCCATCCCCATCCCATGCTGATGCCCGAATAGGAAACTTCTGAAATCTCGTTGTGCAGGATTCTTATGCCGCGCACGTAGCCTGCTCCGATGCCTACGCAGCCCCAGTCCTCGTTCGTCACGTCGGTGATGAGGTTGTTCTCGATGGTGAGTCCGGTGCAGATGATGCGGCTGTCGGTGGGGTTGTATGGCAGGTGTGCCTCGTGGGCTTCCGGTCCGAAGCTTCCGGCCAGGATGCCGTTGCCGCCCACGTCGCGTATGGTGGAGCGGCTGATGCTTCCGCCCTTGGTGTATTCAAAGAAGTCGATACCCGTGGAGGCACAGTGCTCTATGGTGCAGCCCTTGAAGTTGATGTCTTCGGCACATCTCACGCTCACGGCTGCTGCCGGACGGCCCACCCATCCTTGGTTGTCGAGCTTGTGGTCGCCGTTGGGGCGGATTATCTTTGGGCGCACCTTGTATGCCTCCGTCATGAACATGCCGGCCTGGAGAGGGGCATGGCCGGAGATGGAGGGGCGCATCCACGTGGCGTAGCTGAAGGTGACGCCCTCTATCGTGATGCCCTTTACGGGAGCGTCGGGCGTTCCCTCTATCTTCATCAGAGTCTCCACGGCGGGAGCCTCCACGTCGGCCTTCGCCATGTCTTCGCCTTTGCGCGGAATGTAATACACCTTCTGCTCCTTTGCGTCGAGATACCACTCGCCCGGGGTGTCGAGCAGGGACTTGGCGTTGGTCAGATAGAAGGCGGAGTTGTGTCCGTCCTTTGTCACCATCGGCGATGGCCAGGGGTGCATGAAGTGGATGTGGCTCTCGGGCTGGTGGAAGGTCACGGCGGCACTGTCGCCCTGAACCTTGATGCCCTTGATGCGCAGGTTTGCCACGCACCACATCTCGTGGATTACCATCTCGGCATGCCGTTCGCCGAGAATCTTCTTCACGGCTGCGGCGGGCACATAGAGGATTTCGTTCTTCTTGTCTATGTTGCGTATGCGGTACATCTTCTCGAAGTCCGCCACGTCTCTCGCCCTGTCGGCCTTCCTGCCGTTGACCCACAACTGGCGGAATTCAAGCGGACGGCCGTTGAACTCCGGCACGTCGGCCACGTACATTCTGCCCTGCTTCTTCCATCCCATAATCTTCACTCCGCCGCTCACCACGGCATTGCCGTCGGCCACGATGCGTATGCCGCTGTCTTCCGGCCTCACCGTTATTGTCTGGTTCAGCCGGTATGTGCCGGCCTGCAGGCGGATACACACGTCCTCCGCGCCGTTCTGCCTGCGGTCTTCGCGGGCCTGCTGCAGCGCTTTCTCTATGGCGTAGGGACCGGGCTTCACCGTGATGTCGGTGGCAAACGCAGGTGTTGCGGCCATCACGGCAACCCATGCCGTCAGTATTCCTTTACTTATATTCATAAGTTGATGATTCATTGTTTCTTGTCAGATTCTTATTTTCTGTTTTTCAGATAGGAATTCCTCTTTCCTGATTCCTCTTTCCTGATTCATGGTCAGCAGGAATTCCTGATTAATCAAAGCGCCGGCATCCACACGGTCATTTCGCTCTTTCCTCTGTTCCCCCAGGCGTAATAAGGGATGAGGCGCACCCTGACGGTCTGCTTTCCGGTTGAGGCTTCGCGATAGAGCTGTCCCTTCCATGAAGCCTCGCTGCGCTTCACCACGTCACCCTCGAGTGCCTTGATGCGGCATCCGTCGATTGTCATGTCCACGGGAGTGAACTCGGCATTGAGCGGAATGGCGATGTCGTCGATGGAAACGCCGTTGAGGTCGTTGCTCTCAAGGCAATACACGATGGGACCTCGCTGCACGGCAACCTGTCCGCGGCTTTCCTCCACGAGCGGGTTAGCCTCGATTATACGGGTGCGCATAGGCATGTCGATGGTGATTACGTCGCCCTTCTTCCATGTGCGGCTCACCATGGCATAGGTGCCGGGTTTCGCCTCAGCGGCCTGTTCCACTCCGTTCACGCTTATCTTTGCGCCTTCGGTACACCAGTCAGGCACGCGGAGCTTCATCCCGAACTCCTTCTTTCCCTTGAGTTTGGCTATTGTGATGCCCACGGAGCCGTCCCACGGATAGTCGGTCTTCTGCTTGAGGGCAATCTCACCGATTCCGTCAATCCTTGTGTCGAGCGTGTTCTCGCCGTAGAGGTTCACGTAGATTTCGCCCTTTCCGATGGAGTAGGCGTAGTCCTGTGCTTCGCATAGGGTGCGCAGAGTGTTCGGCGGACAGCAGAAGCAGCTGATATATTCCGTGCGCTCTTTTGGCCAGCGCAAAGTGTATGGCAGGTCCTTAGATATGCGCATCGGGTTTGTATAGAAGTATTTCCTGCCGTCGAGGCTGATGCCCGAGAGAATGCTGTTGTAAAGGCAGTTCTCCACGATGTCGGTGTATTTTGCCTCGCCCGTGGCTGAGAACATACGCCAGTTGAAGAAGAGGTTTCCGATGTTGGCGCAGGTCTCGTTGTGGGCAGTGGAGTGGGGCAGCTGGTATGGGCGGCCGTAGCTCTGGTGCACCTTCTGCACGTTGTCCGGTTTGTAGTCGGTTCCGTCGGGCGAAGTGCCGTCGTAGAGTGCTCCGCAGGCTCCCGTGATATACATTTTGCGTGTCACGATGTCTGTCCAGATTGATTCCAGATTCTTCATCAGCTGCTGTTCGCCGCTCTCCAGATAGAGGTCGGCCACGCCGGCATATAGGTAGTTGGCCCTCACGGAATGTCCCATGGCGTTATACTGCTGGCGGAACGGCACGCGGTCCTGGTTGTCGTCGGTGCCGTTCTCCACCTTGCCGCGTATGTCGATAAGCTTCTGGGCGAGCTCCAGATACTTGGGGTTGCCCGTCTCGCGATACATCTCTGCCACGGCCATATAGTGTGACGGACAGATGGCGTTGCGCGCCAGTTCGTCAGACGCACGCTTGTAGAAGTCGTAGAGGAAGTCGGTAGCCTTCACGGCACACTCGAAGAGCGTTGTCTTGCCTGTGGCGCGCTTGTGCATGATGCCGGCAGTGATGAGGTGTCCCAGATTGTATGTCTCGAAGTTCAGGCGGTTGCCGAAGGCTCCGTCCTTGCCCGTGCCCACTTTCGTTCCGATGGTTTCGTTCTCCTTGGCTTCATCCTTGGCGGTCTGCTGCCTGTTCATCTCGGCTATGATGACCGGAGTGTGGAGGTATCCGTCGGGGCGCTGCGATTTGCGTATCAGTTCCACGAAACGGTCCATGATTTTGCCCACCTCGGGGTCTTTGTTTACTGCATAAACGGCAGTGAGTGCCTCAAGCCATTTATACATGTCACCGTCGTGGAAAGGAGGTCCGTGGCGCTTTCCCTTCTTCTCGCCGGCGGCGATGAGGAAATTGTTCCATCCGTGTCCCTTGTCTGATTTCCATGTCTCCCACATGCTCTGCACGGACGTTCCGGCAAACACGCCGAAGCGGTCGCCCCAGAAGCCTCCGGTCCATTTCACGGAGCTTACAGGTGTGGAGGTGACTACGGCATATTTGCTCTTTCCGGTGTCGGTGATGCCGTTCTTCTGTGCACAGGCGGGAAGTGCTGCGAATGCCAGTGCGGCTGCCATCCATGCGAACCTTCCCGACGGGATAAGATTGCTTTTCATATTGATTGTCGTTTTTTTAAATTGTCAATGTGTTATAAAGTATGGGGGATTACAGGGTTCCTCCTCTTGCCTTCACTCTCTTTGCCCATTCCTCGCGCTCCTTGGTAAGGTTGTATCCGCGTTTCGAGAGCCAGTTGTTTATTCTTCCCTTGTATTTCCCGAAGGCCTCATGCTTCTTCTTGGAGCTTTCGGCATCCATTGCATACTCGCGTGCCTCCTTGAGCCAGGCGAGAATCTGCACCTTTTCCTCGAGCTTGAGCGAGGGAATCATGTCGCATTGTGCCTTGTATGTCACGTTCACCACGTTGTATGTCAGTACGTCCTTCACCGTCTCCACCTCCTTCTCGGAGAGATATACCGACAGGTCGGCGATGAATCCGAAGTGGCTCTTGTATAGCTTCTGGTCCTTCAGCATCTCGGCGTATTCCATCTTCTGCTTCTTCTCGTTGCCTGTCAGCGTCTTCGCCACGGCCTTTATGCTGTCGCGCTCCGTATAGATGTCGTTGAGCTTGAAGTAGCGGTTTGCTACGATGTTGAGCACTTCCTTGCCTCTTGCCGTACCGGTAATCTTCAGTGCGTCGGTCACTTTGGTGGAGCGCTGCATTATTGTCTCCACGTATTTCGCATCGCGGCCGATGGAGTCGAGGTCCACGGCACCTGCCGTCATGCTTCCCAGCGAGAGAAGGGCGGCTGCTATTATAATGTATTTCTTCATATCCTTGTGTTTCGTAATTATCAATCCTTGTCTTATTCGAATATCTCCTTCAGATACCTTACGTTCTCGCCATAGTTGAGTTTCACGTTCCTCACCTGCTTCACGTCGCGGCTGCGCTCCACGAAGAGCCATCCTGACCATCCCATCTTGTCGAGTGCCGTCTTTATGCGCGGCATGTCTATCGCCTTGTCGTGGCGCAGCCATACTCCGTCGGTGTTGCTGGCATGGATGCCGCAGATGTTCTTTGCGCCGAGGCGCTTCATGTCTTTGGGGATGTCCACTCCATTGTCTACGGCAGTCTGGAACTTATAGAACACCTTGATGCCCTTGGAGTCTATCTCCTTGAGCAGCTTGCGGTTGCCTTTGGCGTCAAGCGGTGTGTCGATGCCTATCACCTTGCCTCGCCGGTGGGCCATTTCGCCTGCCGCGTGGAGTCGCCTTACTATTTCCTGGCGCAGCGGCAGCGAGTCGGTCCAGTTGTTTCCGCATCCGCCGAGCGGCAGGAATGCCACCTTGGCGCCCATTGCATCCATAGTGTTCAGACAGTCCTCCACGAGCCACTGCCATGAGGCTTTCCGTGCGAAGCTCTGTCCGTAGAAGCCCGACATGGCCACAGCCCCGACTTTGATGCCGAGACTGTCGCTCGTATGGCGGAACAGGCGTGCCATCTCCGGCTGGCGGATCTTGTTGTCAAAGGAATCGCGTCTGCCCAATCCTCCCATATCCATCTCGATGCCGTCGCATCCGAGTTCTTTGGCGAGCTTGAATTCTCCTAACTTCTGGCGCTTCAGCACCATCCAGTCGCATACGCCCACCTGATAGCGCTCTTGCGCCATCATCAGGCTTGGGAGCATCATGCCCCCTATCACTGCTGATAATATAAATATTTTGTGCAAATTAGTCATAGTAGTTATATGACGCAGAAACTTCCCCCTTGTACTTTATATAAGCGGTATCAAGTTTCATGATATGGGCATTTACCCCAAATAGGTCAGTAGTTGTCGATAATCTGCTTCTTCATTGCTTTCTTGAGAGCCTTCTTGTGATGTATCTTGTCGAGGATGGGTTGTATGGCGAGCGACAGCAAGCCGAGTACATCGGCACCGCCGGAAGTCTTCGCTGCAGCGAGCTGACGGTCTGTGGCGTTCAGCCCCACGTAGTCCGGCTGCCGCTTGCGCTTGCCGTAGATAATCACTTCGGTGAGCATTCTCGAGGCGGGCAGCATGTAGATGGTGTCGGTCATCTCGTCGGGTTTCAGAAAACGGGTCTCGCATTTGGGATGGAAGAAACTGACGCGCCGGAAGCTGCCGCGTATCGTGAACGTGCCGTCCCACGCCGTTTTCTCCACCTCCTTGTTGTCCCATTTTATCTCCACATTGCCGATAGGCAGCCTGGTGTCGGCGGATACGACGATTCCGCGCCGCTGTGCCGCCAGATGCATCGGCAGAATCAGCAGTGCTGCGAGCGTGAGCCGTATGTCATGTTTCATACCTTTTCTCATCTTCGTTCATTAATTGTCGTGATGCAAAAGTATGAAATAATCTGATACTGAATGCCTTCGGTATGTCTTATTTATCTTACTTTTGGATTCCTTTGTCTTTTTTATGTGGAGAAGGTGATGATAAGGAAAAAACCTTCGCGCCATGTCTTTCATTCTGCTTATGAAAGAGTAGGCGTGAAGGTTTCGTTCCGTCGGGCGGTTTTTATGGGGCCGCCTTGGTATTGTTGCCGGTTGGGCTTATTTCTTCGTGAACCTCAGTTTCAGGGTGTAGGGCTTCTGCGGGATGGAGTATTTCGTGAGCACTCCAGGGCCGCAACTGCTGTTGCCGAGTCCCATCATTGCAGCGTCGATGTTCAGATATACGTAGTCCCCGGACTGGAGGTCGCAGTCGTGGGCCGTTTCGCTGAGCTGCCTTTCGGAATAGGGCAGGGCGGAGAAGGAGAAGGGCGTGGCGTCTGCCGTGGTCACGGTGTAGCCTTTGCCCTTGGCGTTGGAAAGGGATAGGGTGACGGTCTGCTCGTGGTTGCCGCTTGACTGCGGACGGGGATAATGCACGTATTCCTTGTCCACGCTGCTTGTCCACCTGCCTATGGAAGTTGCCTCAAGACGGTCTACATAGCTGTCCTGCAGTCCCCTACCATACCATGAAAGCTGCGTCATATCCTTGTCAAGGACAAACGTGTTGCCCACACACGGCAATGGCGGAAGCTGTCCTTCCGGAGTATAGGTCGCCTTGAAGTCTACTGAGCCAGAGGCATCCATAGTGTAGACATAATCTGTGGTTATCTTGCCTTTGGCGTATCTGCATTCCTGCGTTACTGTGGCAGTTACCGTTCCGTCGGCATTACGCTTGGAAGAGAGCGGCTTGACGGTAACAACCTCCGGATTGTCGAGACGGTTGTTCTTCCAGTCCTTTGCTATCCAGTTGCCGAATCCCTTGTCGTTGTCCATCGGTGCACGGTAGAAGTGGGGCTTCACTATGCCGAACCAATCTTCAGCCGCCTTCATGTCGGCCTGTCGGTCTGTCTTGAGCGCAGCGGGCTTGAAAGCCGAAGAGAGCTTGTCATTGAGGGCAAACTGCTCGTGTCTTACTTCGAAGCCTGCCTTAGCCCACTTAGTATCGTTTTTCAGCTGTATGCTGATGTTCAGGCGCACGTCGGCATCGGAATTGTATTTGACCGAAGGAACAGTAAGGTCCTTTATCTCCCCCTTCTTTATCACCTTCCCGTTCTCCGTTATGGTATAAAGAAGACGATAGTTCTGCATCTCCACCATATTGTCGCGGAGTACGACATCCAGCTTGTTGCCGTTGAGCTTGAGAGTCATAGGGGCATACACCTGCTTCACCTCAAAATACTTGGGAGTAGGTTTGCGGTCGGACGATACGATGCCCTTTACGCAGAATGCCTTCAAATTAGGCACATCGCCGAAGTCGCCGCCGTATGCCACCATCAGCTTGCCGTCGTTGCGGCGCTTGAAGATTCCTTCGTCCGCCCATTCCCAGATGAAGCCGCCGAGCATACGCTTATGGCTGTATATCTCGTCCCAATAGTCTTTGAAGTTTCCCAGGGCATTGCCCATGGCATGGGCATACTCACTGGTGAGGACAGGACGGTTGTCGTTGGTCTTTCGGGCAATACTGAGCAGACGTTCCCAACGGGCATTTTCGGGACGTTCCATGTTGTTGTCCTTCACTCCCGGATTGAGATACTCACCCTGCACACGCGGATAGAAGCGACTTATGACATCAACTGATTCCGGATCCTTATTGTCCGGACCTTGTGCTCCCTCATAATGCACTGGTCTTGTGGGGTCATACTCATGAATCCAAGCTGAGGTCATGGCAAAGTTCGGTCCCCATCCCGACTCGTTTCCAAGCGACCAGAACACAACGCTGGCATGATTTCTGTCGCGCATCACCATCCGCTGCGTGCGGTCTATGAAGGCTGCAGCCCAAGTAGGGTCGGAAGCGAGTGTGCCTCTCAGTCCATGCTCCTCAAGGTCGGTCTCGTCCATGAGGTATATTCCGTATTCATCACACAGCTCATACCACCGCTCCGTATTGGGATAATGACAGGTTCTGACGGCATTGATGTTGCATTGCTTCAGCAGTTTGATGTCTTCTATCATTCTTTCCTCCGTCATGACATGTCCTGTTTCGGGGTCCATCTCGTGGCGGTTCACGCCGCGCAGCCTTACCTGCTTGCCGTTGACGAGCATCATGCCGTCTTTTATTTCCACACTTCTGAAACCTATCTTGGTTTCAGCCCTCTCCACGGCATTGCCGGTAGAGTCGACAAGGGCGAGCTTCAGTGTGTAGAGATACGGATGTTCGGCATCCCATTTATAGGGATTCTTTATGGTGGTCTTCAGCCATCCGTATGGGGCATAGCCTCGCTGCGGATTGCGCTGGTTGAGAATCTTTCCTTTTTTGTCGAGATTGAGCATAGGCTCAGCAGGCTGCCACAAGGCAGTATCGGTGACAGCCTTTCCCGTAGCATCATAAAGCATTGCCGTGATGCGATAGCCTGTGCCACGCTCAGAATCGGACACAGCAAGCTTAGGGTCAATAACGAGTTCGGCATCCTTGTAGTCTTTGTCGAGCAAAGTGCGCACCCCGAAGTCAGCAATGCGTATCTTCGGTGTGGCATAAAGTTCTATGCCACGGTGTATTCCGGCAATGCGCCACATGTCCTGGTCCTCAAGATAGCTGCCATCGGAGTATTTCATCACCTTCAAGGCTATCAGGTTCTCGCCACTCTTTAAGTAAGGCGTCAGACAGAACTCCGCCGGTTCCATGCTGCCCTGCGAATAGCCCACTTCCTGTCCGTTGACATAAAGATAGAAAGCACTGGACACAGCTCCGAACCTTACAAACACCTCTTTGTCTTTCCATTCCGCCGGAACGGAGAACGTGCGGCGGTAGCATCCCGTAGGATTGCGCTCCACATAGGCTGTATAGCTTTTCTTCGGTTCCTTCATTACAAACGGTGGGTCTATCTTGAAGGTATAGCCCGAGCTGCTGTATATGGGAGTGCCGTAGCCATTCATCTCCCAGTCGCCCGGCACAGGGAATGTCTTCCATCCGGAATCGTCAAACGAAGTATTGAAGAAGTCCTGCGGTTGTTCATCGGGAGTCTTTGTCCAGTTGAACTTCCATTCGCCATTGAGCGACATCTGCATATCTCCATTCTGTGAAAGATAAGGAATGAAGGCTGCACGTGCCGGCATACGGTTCTTTTGCAGCACATACTGGTTCTCCCAATCGTGTTGCTGTGCGTTGGCGTTAAGGCATAGAACCACAGCCGCCGCAAATATAAAGTGTTTCATAAAGTCTTTCCTTTATTATATATAATAATGTGTAATTACAATATATAAGACGCTCCAATGGCGGAAATGTAACTATCGGTGGCTGTCAATGGTCTGCGGACTTAACTGGCAAGTGATACTTTTTGAAAATCATTGTGCACCCAAGATATGGCTATGGATTTATTCCTTCCACACTCTCTTTTTCAACCACAAGGTCAGTATAGGGTCGCTCATTTCCAAATGCTTTGGAGACGAGATGGAAATCAAGTCTTTTTCTATTAGAGCTTTCTTCAGTCGTGTTATATTGGCAGGAGTACCAAGACGATAGGTGTTCAGGACAGCAGACTGCGTGAAGCCCGTATGTACACCGTTTGACAGGGCATGAAGAAAATTCATCTGATATGCAGAGAGGTCTTCTGTCTGTTGGATAAACAGCGGTTCGCATGCATCCAACAGTCGGTCTATACCGTATTGCAGATCAGCATCAGTTGCAATATTCTGTGTCTTCAACCATACAAGCCATGCAAGCTGCTGTACATAAGACGAATACCGGTCTGTTACGTTACAAATTATGCGTGCCAGATTCTCCGGTATTTCCTTTCCAGTCATCTTGAAGCGGTCGCAGATATATGCCACCCAGTCCTCCTCACTTATCTTGTCGAGATAGAACAAGTCGCCGAAGCGGTAGAACGGATAGCTCTGATTCTGGAACATCTGTTCCATCATATGTTTCTTGCTGCCATAAAGACAATATGATACATTCTTCTGCAGTTGCCATATTCCACGCAGCTTCTTCTGGAAGGTAAGTGAATCGGGGAAATCACCTATCTGCTGGAATTCGTCAATACAGACGACGATTCTGCATCCCTTCTCTTTAGCTATAATCTCAGGAAGCCTCAATACGTCTTCCGTCGTATTGTTGCTCACATTATATTCCAGCGACAGAGAGAAGTCTGTCAGAGGGTCTTGCCCGAAACTTATCTTCGGGATGAAGCGGCTCAGAAAGACCTTCGTGGTTTCCATCCATTCCTCCCATTTGCTTGATGTGGCACGCACCACAGCCGTTGCAAATGCATTGATGAAGTCATTCTCCGACCGGCATCCGAAGGCATCGATATGTGCAATCCTTATATCGTCGCTCTCCACAAGCGAACACACCTTGTCCACAAGCGATGTCTTCCCCATGCGTCGTGGAGAAATCAATATGGTGTTTATGCCGTAAGTGAAGTTTGCCTTCAGACGTTCGGTTTCTTCTTTCCTGTCGGTAAATGTGTCGCCTTCCACACGAACACCAAATACAAACGGCGCTTCAAAGTTCTTTGCCATAACCAAATTGTGTTTTGTTTTACGGCTGCAAATATAATGAATTATTACGTTTTAAACAAGGTTGTTTTAAACAAGGTTGTTAAAAACAGCTGTTTTTTCATTATTTATTAGAGTATCTTGTGGCACTTCTTTAATCTGCCATCTTTCAAAAAGAAGAAGTTACAAAAGTCGGCGTACCCAAATGAGTTTTTTATTTTTATTTCAGAAATAGAAAAAAAAGTTTTTTTGTTTTTTACCCTCACACCCTCACTTTTCGGCTGAAACGCCCTGTTTAT
>USSF01000010.1 GCA_900557405.1 uncultured Prevotella sp. | reverse complement strand
TACCCTCACACTTACCCTCACCACTGAAACCCCGATAAACAGGGCGTTTCAGACGAAAAGTGAGGGTGTGAGGGTAAAAAAAGAAAAAAAGTTTTTTAAGTTGACGAGTTTACAAGTAGACGAGTTTACAAGGATGTTTGTCTTTTTTTAAGTTGACAAGTAGACGAGTTGAATCCAAATCGGTCATTGGAGGTAAAGGAGATAACCCCCACCGCCACATATAGTCTGATTTCAACCCGATTGCGGCTTTATGCCGCCCCCCTGAAGTCCATTCCATGTGGAAACATGGGTAAAGAATATGTTTTTCTTGCTACTTTTATAATAAAATATTAACTTTGCAACCACATTTATAAATGTTTTAAAAGTCATGACAAAGGGCAGTCGGCAGACTGCCGCATTATGGGGGCGCGAAGTCTCCGGTTAACAAAAGAAAATGGAAATCAAAGATAAGAACAATGAGTTCGTCAAGCAGGTGGCGGAGCAGAAATACGAGTTCGGCTTCACCACTGACGTGCATACGGACATCATCGAGAAAGGACTCGACGAGAACATCATCAGGCTCATCTCCCAAAAGAAGGGCGAGCCGGAGTGGATGCTCGAATTCCGACTGACGGCATACAACTACTGGAAGACGCTCCAGGAGCCGAAGTGGGGCCACGTCAACGTGCCTCCGGTGGACTACCAGGCCATATCCTATTATGCCGACCCGCTGGCCAAAAAGCCCGAGAACAAGGAGATAGACCCCGAGCTGATGAAGACATTCGACAAGCTCGGCATACCGCTTGAGGAGCGTCTGGCGCTGAGCGGCACCGCCGTGGACGCCATCATGGACTCTGTGTCGGTGAAGACCACGTTCAAGGAGAAGCTCGCCGAGAAGGGAGTGATCTTCTCCTCGATAGGCGACGCCATCAAGGAGCACCCCGACTTGGTGAGGGAATACCTGGGAAGCGTGGTGCCATACCGCGACAACTTCTATGCCGCCCTCAACAGTGCCGTGTTCAGCGACGGGTCGTTCGTATACATCCCCAAGGGAGTGCGCTGCCCGATGGAGCTGAGCTCCTATTTCCGCATCAATGCGAGGAACACGGGACAGTTCGAGCGCACGCTCATCATCGCCGAAGACGATTCCTACGTGTCGTATCTTGAGGGCTGTACCGCCCCGATGCGCGATGAGAACCAGCTCCACGCCGCAATCGTGGAGATTATCGTGAAGGACAATGCCGAGGTGAAATACTCCACGGTGCAGAACTGGTATCCTGGCGACGAGAACGGCAAGGGCGGAGTGCTCAACCTCGTGACGAAGCGCGGCGACCTGCGCGGAGTGAACTCCAAGCTCTCGTGGACACAGGTGGAGACCGGTTCGGCGATAACATGGAAATACCCGTCGTGCGTGTTGCGCGGCGACAACTCCGTGGCGGAGTTCTACAGCGTTGCCGTGACCAACAACTACCAGGAGGCCGACACCGGCACGAAGATGATACACATCGGCAAGAACACCAAGTCTACGATCATATCCAAGGGAATCTCCGCCGGCCACAGCCAGAACTCCTACCGCGGACTGGTGCGCGCCACGGCAAACGCCGACAACGCCCGCAACTATTCCTCGTGCGACTCCCTGCTGCTGGGCAGCGACTGCGGAGCCCACACCTTCCCGTATATGGACATACACAACGATACGGCAGTGATAGAACACGAGGCCACGACATCCAAAATCTCCGAGGAGCAGCTCTTCTACTGCAACCAGCGCGGCATCCCGACGGAGCAGGCCGTGGGTCTCATCGTGAACGGCTACGCCAAGGAAGTGCTCAACAAGCTCCCGATGGAGTTCGCGGTAGAGGCGCAGAAGCTGCTGAGCGTATCGTTGGAAGGTACCGTGGGATAAAAATTAGTCCTAAAAAGAAAAAAAACAATCTCATCATGTTAGAAATAAGAAACCTCCACGCCAGGATAGGCGACAAAGAAATACTGAAAGGCATCAACCTCACCGTGAAAGACGGCGAGACACATGCCATCATGGGACCGAACGGTTCCGGAAAAAGCACACTGAGCGCAGTGCTCGTGGGCAACCCATTGTATGAAGTGACAGAAGGCGAAGTGTTCTTCAACGGCAAGAACCTGCTGGAGATGGCACCCGAAGACCGTGCCCACGAGGGACTCTTCCTCTCGTTCCAGTATCCGGTGGAGATACCAGGCGTCAGCATGACCAACTTCATGCGTGCCGCCATCAACGAGAAGCGCAAGTATGAAGGCAAGGAACCCCTCTCGGCAGGCGATTTCCTCAAACTCATGCGCGAGAAGCGCAAGGTGGTGGAGCTCGACAGCAAGCTCTCCAACCGCTCCGTCAACGAGGGTTTCTCTGGCGGCGAGAAGAAGCGCAACGAGATATTCCAGATGGCAATGCTCGACCCTAAGCTTTCCATCCTCGACGAGACCGACTCCGGACTCGACGTTGACGCCATGCGCATCGTGGCAGAAGGCGTGAACAAGATGCACACGCCGGAGAAGTCAACCATCGTCATCACCCACTACGAGCGACTGCTCGACATGATAAAGCCGAGCGTGGTACACGTGCTCTACAAGGGTAGGATAGTGAAGACCGAAGGCCCGGAGCTCGCCAAGGAGATAGAGCAGCGCGGCTACGACTGGATCAAGGCCGAAGTGGACGAGTAGTTTCATTAATCACCCAGAAAGATGCAAAGCGAAAAACAATACATAGAACTCTATGAGCAGTGCCGCCAGATGATAGTGCAGCACGCCCCGCGCGTGATGAACGACCTGAGAGACGCTGCCTTCGAGGACTTCAAACGACTCGGATTCCCCACGAAGAAGGTGGAGAGATACAAATATACCGACGTGCCGGCGCTCTTCGGGCCCGACTACGGACTGAACCTCAACCGCCTCGAGATTCCTGTTGACCCGTATGAGGCATTCCGCTGCGACGTGCCCAACCTGAGCACATCGCTCTATTTCGTGGTGAACGACAGCTTCTACACCAAGGCAATGCCCAAGAAGGAACTGCCCGAGGGCGTCATCGTGGGCTCGCTGAAGAAGTTTGCCGAGGAGCGCCCCGAGCTCGTGGCGCAGTACTACGGCAGGCTGGCAAAAAGCTCCGAAGACGGAATCACGGCACTCAACACTATGCTCGCACAAGACGGCCTCGTGGTCTACGTGCCAAAGGGAGCGGTGGTGGACAAGGCTGTGCAGGTAATCAATATCCTGCGCTCCGACGTGGACCTGATGGTAAACCGCCGCGTGCTCATCATCGTGGAGCCGCGCGCCGAGATAAAGCTGCTGTTCTGCGACCATGCAGCCGACGACAAGCGCTTCCTCACCACCCAGGTAATCGAGGCATACGTGGCAGACGACGCCAGGCTCGACCTCTACTGCCTGGAGGAGACCCACGCCAAGAATGTGCGGGTGAGCAACGTGTTCATCTCGCAGCAGGCCAATAGTCGTGTGAACCACAACGTGATAACGCTCCACAACGGAGTGACCCGCAACCGCACCGACCTCGTCTTTGAGGGCGAAGGTTCGGAGTGTAACCTCTCGGGATGCGTCATCGCCGACAAGAAGCAGCACGTGGACAACAACACGCTCATCGACCATAAGGTGGGCCGCTGCCAGAGCAACGAGCTGTACAAGTATGTACTCGACGAGGAGGCTGTGGGAGCCTTCGCCGGAAAGGTGCTCGTGCGCCACGGCGCCCAGAAGACCACTTCGCAGGAGACGAACCAGAACCTCTGTGCCACCAAGACGGCACGCATGTTCACCCAGCCGATGCTCGAGATATACGCCGACGACGTGAAGTGCGCCCACGGCAGTACGGTGGGCCAGCTCAACGATGCCGCACTCTTCTACATGCAGCAGCGCGGCATCAGCCGCAAGGAGGCAAAGCTCCTGCTACAGTTCGCCTTCATCAACGAGGTGATAGACAAGATGCAGCTCGAGCCTCTGCGCGACCGCCTGCACTATCTCGTGGAGAAGCGCTTCCGCGGAGAACTCAACAAGTGTGAGGGCTGCAAGTTGTGTAAGTAATACCCACCCTGAGAACCAGCCTAATACCCACCCTGGCCCTCCCAAAGGGAGGGAATGAGGTTAGTCTGGGTTCTTGTGGTTCTATTGGTCCTATTAGTCTTATTAGTCTTATTAGTCTTATAATAATATGTACGACATTGAAAAAGTCCGTCAGGACTTCCCTATACTCAGCCGCGAGATATACGGCAAACCGCTTGTCTACCTCGACAACGCCGCCACCACGCAGAAACCACTCTGCGTGCTCGACGCCATGCGCGAGGAATACCTCAATGTGAATGCCAACGTGCACCGCGGAGTACACTACCTATCGCAGAAGGCAACCGACCTTCATGAGGCGGCGCGCGAAACAGTGCGCCAGTTCATCAATGCAAAGTCCACCAATGAGGTAATCTTCACCCGTGGCACCACAGAAGCCCTCAACCTTGTGGTGTCGTCGTTCTCGGACGAGTTCATGAAGGAGGGCGACGAAGTGATCGTCTCCACCATGGAACACCACTCCAACATCGTGCCCTGGCAGCTGCAGGCCGCCAGGAAAGGCATCCGCCTGCGCGTGATTCCGATTAACGACAGGGGCGAGATTCTCATGGACGAATACGAGAAACTCTTCACCGACAGGACGAAGATTGTCAGCGTGGCACACGTGAGCAATGTGCTCGGCACCATAAACCCCGTGAAGGAGATGATACGCATCGCCCACGGACACGGAGTGCCGTTCATGCTCGACGGCGCACAGAGCGCACCCCACTTCAAGGTGGACGTGCAGGAGCTCGACTGCGACTTCATGGCTTTCAGCGGACACAAGATGTACGGGCCCACGGGCGTGGGAGTGCTCTACGGCAAGGAAGACTGGCTCGACCGGTTGCCGCCTTACCAGGGCGGAGGCGAGATGATAGACAGCGTGAGCTTCGAGAAGACCACCTTCAATGAGCTGCCGTTCAAGTTCGAGGCAGGTACGCCCGACTACGTGGCAACCCACGGACTCGCCACGGCGATAAACTATATGCAGCAGCTCGGCATGGACAATATCCGCGCCCATGAGCGTATGCTCACCGAATACGCCATGAAGCGGATGGGCGAGATTGAGGGCATGCGCTTCTTCGGCGAGGCAGAGGAGAAAGACGCAGTGGTCTCGTTCCTTGTGGGCAATATCCACCATCTCGACATGGGAACACTGCTCGACCGTCTCGGCATCGCCGTGCGCACCGGTCACCATTGCGCCCAGCCGCTGATGATACGCCTCGGCATACAAGGTACTGTGCGCGCATCCTTCGCCCTCTACAACACCACTGAGGAGATAGACACCCTCGTAGAGGGCATCAAGCGCGTGAGCACCATGTTCTGACAACCAAACCGGCAAACCATTTCAGACCATTATCATGCCATCCGGCTCCCGTAGCCGGCGGCGGCAAACCATAACAAGGCTTCCTGCGGAGAAAACAATCCGGCAGGAAGCCTTTTTTGTCATATATATGCAGCAAATATCCGTTGTTTGGTATAAATCGAAAGAAAAACCGCAATTTATTCGGCAGAAGTCATTGTGCTGTGACGATTATTTCATAACTTTGTCACGCAAACAAGGGATTCTGATGACTATATGTGGTGCCAGGTCAGGGAGAGTCCCACTTTGCCATGGTCTGTGAAGGCAGCATGCTTATATAATATGAAAAACAAGAGATAGACAGAAACTGGTGCCGCAACAATTAATAACATGCGTTACATTATGAAAAGGTATTTATTACTTTTGCTCGTATTGACGCTCTCATTCGCCGCGACATTTGCCGCCGACGAGAGCACAATCACAATCAAGACGTCGAAACCTGTAGGAACGAGCGTATCCCTCGATGCCTACACCTCCTCTAAAGACGAGGCATTCACCGTGGACTGGGGTGACGGCGAAGAGAAAATCTACAACATCGACCCTAATGGCTATGGCTATTCCCGCCGTATCAACACCGAAATCAAGGGCGGCACCATCACCATCAAGGGAAAACTGGTGAATTTTGACTTTACCAAGGCGGGAATCACCTCCATCGAACTTCACGGACAGACAGCCATGAAGGTAATCAACCTGAAGGAGAACGAAATCGCCACATTCGCACAAGACGGAATGCCGGCGCTGACGGAACTCAACCTCAGGGACAACAAGCTGACGAAATTCATGGGTACGGGCATGACGTCACTGACGGAGCTCAACCTGCAGGGCAACCAGCTCGACAGCCATGAGTTTGACATCACCGACGCTTCGGCAACGCTCACCGAACTAAATGTGAGCGACAACGGAGACAAGTTCATCAACCTGAACCTCATGCCGTTCACGGCACTGGAGTATTTCTATTGCGATGACAACCCGGAATTCACCACGGCCGTATTCGCCGACAACAGCGAGAACATAAAGAAGATCAGCATGAACAACTGCCACGTGATGCACTTCTATTCGCGCTCGTACCCTAACCTCACTTCGCTGAATCTCTCTCACAATGCTCTGCTCGAACTGGAAGAGGGCAACTATCCTAAGCTCAGTTCTCTCTCCATCAACCACAACTACCTTACGGAGCTCAACGTGACCAAGTTCCCGAAGCTCGAAAACCTCTATTGCGGCAACAACAACATCACGCTGCTCAACGTGGGCAGCAACCCCGAACTTCTGTCGCTCAACTGCGACAGCCTCGACATCACAAAGCTCGACCTCTCGAACAACAAAAATCTCGCATACCTTTCCGTGAACGGTACCAAGCTGACAAAACTCGACATAAAGGGTATCAGGACTATCACCACACTCAACATCAGCAACACGGCGATAAGATACATCGATCTGGAAGACCTTTACTATCTGCGCGACTTCCGCGCACGCAACACGCAGTGTGAGTTCTTCTATTTCAACTACGTCGCTTCAAGGGGCCGTTTCAACTATGTGGATATCCGCGACAACAAGAGGATGACCGGAAACTCCATGAACTTTACGCTCCACACCATGCCGCAGGCATCTTCGGAATACAGCAATGCCCTGCTTATCGCCGGATCAAACGGCGAGACGGCAGATACGGAATACGCCACATCACAGGACATGAAGTGGAAATGCGACGTGAAGGGTAACGGTACGGCAAAGAACGAAGCCGTGAATGTGACCGTAGTCGGCACCGATACCGGCGAGAGAGTTGCCGGCAAGGGTGAGTTCGGAGGAATTACATTTGAGCAGGAATACGACTTCACGAAATATTCAACCACAGGTGTACGTTCACCGTATCACAGTGGACAGGAGCATATTTCCAGCAGCTTGCCGACGTGACAACAAGCGCCAAGGCTGGTGTGGCAATCCATATCACCCCGACTCCGGCCGAGGGCTACGTATACGACGGTGTGATCGTGAACGGCGAGAAGATAAAGGAAGAATGGTTCGTGGTCAACGGCGAGGCAACCATCAAGCCGGTGTTCCGCGGAGCAGACCGCAAGATTTCCTTCACGGCTCCTGCCGGACATGCACTGTCGTTCGCTGTGGCTGTGCAGAAGGGTTCAGAGAAGAAGGTACAGGTAGACTGGGGTAGCGGTGCGAAGATGGAATACGACGTATCCGACACCAAGTACACCCGTCTGGACGGAACAGCCGAAACGGCAGCCGAAAGCGGAGCAACCGAGTCTACAGTGACCATCTACGGTGATGTTGATGCCCTCAACCTTGAGAGCTTCGGTGAATACGGACAGCTTGTCGGTGCATGGGACAACCAGGTGTCAAGCATCGACCTGACGAACAACGACCTGCTTATAGCGTTGAACCTCTACATGAACCCGATCAAGACCCTCGACGTGACCAACCAGACCAACCTCCAGGAGCTTGACTGTTCATACTGCGAACTGACAGAACTCGACGTGACCAAGAATACGGAACTTCTTTCGCTCCTGTGCTACGGCAACGAACTCACCACGCTCGACCTCTCCAAGGCTCCTGAATTGCTCGAGATGAACGCCCGCGTGAATAAGCTGACAAGCATCGACTTCACGAACAATCCTAAGCTGCAGCTTGTGAACGTGACGAACAACGAGCTGACCACCCTCGACGTGGCACACCTCGCCGACCTCGTAAGCCTTGACGCTGCCGGAAACAAGTTCACCACGCTCGATGTTTCAAAGAACCCGCTGCTGCAGGTGCTCAATGTTGGCAATAACAAGCTCACCGAGCTGAACCTCGACAACAATACGGCATTGCGCTCGCTCTCGTTCAACGATAACTCCATCCAGATTCTCGACCTGAGCAAGCAGACCGACCTGCGCCAGATCAACTGCGGCGGAAACAACATGACGGCATGCGACCTCAACCAGTTCTACAAAGACCTGCCGCAGTATCCTGAACTCACAAAGGAAGAGCAGGAGGCAATGAAGGGTGCTTCCCTGACAATCCTCACCGGCAAGGAGGTGACTCCAAACGACGCTGCCGGATCAGACACCTCTATCGCCACGGCAAAGGGCTGGACGACAAGTATGGCAGGAAACGGCTCCGGCTGCGACGTGACATGGATTTACATCAGCAAGCCGGTGAACGGAACAGTAGCTCTGAAGGATGCAGAGGGCAACGAAATCAAGTCGGGCGACAAGGTTAAGCGCAACTCGCCGATTACCCTCATCGCAACTCCGGCAGACGGCTACATGCTCGACAAGGTGCTCGTGAACGGCAATGCCATCGAAGGCACAGAGTTCAAGATTTCACGCATCTCCACCGTTGAGGCTACCTTCAAGCTCGCCACAGGCATCGATGCAGTCAGCGAGACCGGCGCCAGCGTATCTGTAAGCAACGGCACCATCATCGCCACTCTGCCGGAAGGCACTGCAGCTGATGTATACACCGCATCCGGTGAGAAGATATGCAGCGTAAGTGCTGGCACATCCCTCATCCCTGTTGCAAGCGGCACATACATCCTCCGCGTGAAAGACGGTACGGCATCCGCAAGGACAATGAAGGTGAACGTGAAGTAAAGACTGACAAGATGTAACAAGTAAAGACATAGACATAACGAAGGACTCCCGCAGCGCACATGCAGCTGCGGGAGTTTTTTTAATCCCCAATCGGTCATTGGGGCTTGCATGGATTTCCTTTTATGTCGGGGAGAAAAGTTCGCGGAGCACGGCGAGTGATTTCATTTCCTTGAAGTCCGGCACGTGCAGGGAGTAGTATTCCAGAATGACGTCGAGACAGCGGTTGCGCTCGGTGTGCGACATGCGGAAGAGGTGCATCGTACTGTAGTTCATGCGCATGAGCAGGTGCATCTTCGCTGTTTCCGCTGCATCGAGATAGCCGGGCTGCTGCGGCGCATGGCTCACGAAACAGCCGCCGTGCATATCAAACAGACAGCCCTCGGAGAAGCTCTCCACGTTGGGGAAGAAGCCGATGAACTTGGACAGACGCATCATGAAGACAAGGTGGAAATTGGAAAATCCCGTCCCCGTACCGTCAAGCCAGAGGATGCTGTCGCGTATATAATCATATAAATAAGGTGAACTCTGCTCCGATTTCGTGGCGTTTCCCAGAAATTCGGCGAGAAACATCGAAATCGTCAGTTTGTAGGGGTCAAAGGGGATAGAGGTGAACGGTGTGGCGATGTGGGCGTCCTTCACCGTGGCGAGGCGCCCCACAGCCTTCCTCTCCAGCGTAAGTTCGAGCATGGACAGCGGACGGAAAATCTGGCGGCGGCTTCTGCCCCTTGCCGATTTTCCTACCGTGCAGACGCACGAGAGCCGGCCCTCTTCGCGCGAGAGGGCGTCAATCATCATCTTCGTGTCGCTGAACATGAAGGCGCGGATTACTATGACGTTTACCGTTTGAAGCATAATTGAACCACAAAAGTATCAAAAAACATTCTGAAAACGGCATAAAACACATAAAAACAGAGAGAAAAGAGGGATTTTTTGCATTTTCTCTTGAAAATATTTGCGCAATTGATTTCTTTGCCGTAACTTTGCACCGCAAAAATCAAAGGTACGGTCCCTTCGTCTATCGGTTAGGACGAGAGATTTTCATTCTCTAAAGAGGAGTTCGACTCTCCTAGGGACTACAATAAAAATAAAAAAGGAAATAATAACAAGATGGCAAATCACAAATCATCAATCAAAAGAATCCGTCAGGACAAGAAAAGGAATTTGCACAACAGATATTATGCAAAGACTATGCGTAACGCAGTTCGCAAGCTGCGCGCCATGACAGACAAGGAAGAGGCTGTAAAGTTGTACCCAAGCGTACAGAAGATTCTGGACAAGTTGGCTAAGACTAACCTGATCCACAAGAACAAGGCTGCTAACATCAAGTCAAGCCTTGCCCAGCACATCAACAGCCTGGCATAATAACACTCTGTTATTAAGGAAAAAATTACTGGACGCCGCAATCGCAAGATTGTGGCGTCTTTGCATTTTTTGTGGTTTTATCGGGTTTTTCGTGGTTTTCTCTTGAGTTTTTCTTGGTTTTCTCTTGGGTTTGTTTTGAGTTTCTCTTGGGCTTCTCTTGGGTGTGTTTCGGGCACGTCTCGGTTTCCTGTTTTCTTCCAGAATTTCTATAATTTCCAGAACTTATAGGAATACTCCGCCCCTCAAAGAAGAAAGAATACACTTTTAGCCCAAAAAGTTTCATAATGTCAAGAAAAAAAGCTATCTTTGCCCCTTGAAAATATAATCAGGAAATGTCAGACAATCAAATAAACGAGAACAACTATTCCGCCAGTAACATCCAGGTGCTGGAGGGACTGGAAGCCGTGCGCAAGCGTCCGGCGATGTATATCGGTGATATCAGCGAAAAAGGACTTCACCATTTGGTAAACGAGACCGTTGACAACTCCATCGACGAGGCTATGGCAGGATACTGCACACACATCGAGGTGACTATCAACGAGGACAATTCTATCACCGTGCAGGACAACGGACGAGGTATCCCCGTAGACGAGCACAAGAAACTCCACAAGTCGGCGCTCGAAGTCGTTATGACTGTGCTCCACGCTGGAGGAAAATTCGACAAAGGCTCATACAAGGTCAGCGGAGGATTGCACGGAGTGGGTGTGAGCTGCGTGAACGCGCTCTCCACGAAGATGCTCTCGCAGGTGTTCCGCGACGGCAAGATATACCAGCAGGAGTACGAGCTGGGAAAGCCCCTCTATCCCGTGAAAGTGGTTGGGGAGACCAACCTGCGGGGAACACGCCAGCAGTTCTGGCCGGACCCCACGATATTCACCACCACGGTATACAAGTATGACATCATAGCAAAGCGTATGAGGGAGCTTGCATACCTCAATGCCGGCATCACCATCACGCTCACCGACCTGCGCCCCGATGAGGAAGGGAAGACTCGACAGGAAGTGTTCCATGCCAAGGAGGGACTCAAGGAATTCGTGCGCTATGTGGACCGTCACCGCACGCATCTCTTCGACGACGTGATTTATCTGAAGACAGAAAAACAGGGTATTCCGATTGAGGTGGCGATAATGTACAATACTGACTACAGCGAGAATATCCACTCATACGTGAACAACATCAACACCATCGAGGGAGGTACCCATCTCGTGGGCTTCCGCATGGCGCTGACAAGGACATTGAAGAAATACGCCGACAACGACCCCGTAATCTCCAAGCAGATAGAAAAGGCCAAGATAGAGATAGCCGGAGAGGATTTCCGCGAGGGACTCACCGCCGTGATCTCAATCAAGGTGGCAGAGCCGCAGTTTGAGGGACAGACCAAGACGAAGCTCGGAAACAATGAGGTGACGGGAGCCGTGCAGCAGGCAGTGTCGGAGGCTCTGACATACTATCTCGAGGAGCATCCGAAGGAGGCGAAGATGATCTGCGACAAGGTGATCCTGGCAGCCACGGCGCGTATCGCCGCACGAAAGGCGCGCGAGAGCGTGCAGCGCAAGAACCCTATGACGGGAGGCGGACTGCCTGGCAAACTTGCAGACTGCTCTAACCGTGACCCGAAGGAATGTGAGATATTCCTCGTCGAGGGAGACTCCGCCGGAGGTTCGGCAAAGCAGGGACGCGACCGCTACACGCAGGCCATCCTGCCGCTGAGAGGAAAGATTCTCAACGTGGAGAAGGTGATGTGGCACAAGGTGTTCGAGAGCGAGTCGGTGATGAACATCATCCAGAGTATCGGCGTGCGCTTCGGCGTTGACGGCGAGGAAGACAAGGAGGCGAATACCGACAAGCTGCGCTACGACAAGATTATCATCATGACCGATGCCGATGTCGATGGTTCACACATCGACACCCTCATCATGACACTCTTCTACCGCTTCATGCCGAAGATTATCCAGGAAGGACATCTCTATATCGCCACTCCGCCGCTCTATCTCTGCACATACAAGAACAAGGTGAAGGAATACTGCTATACGGAGCAGCAGCGCCAGGCGTTCCTCGATAAATACAGCAACGGTGAGGATGACGACAAGAACGTGCACACACAGCGCTACAAAGGTCTTGGAGAGATGAACCCGGAGCAGCTCTGGGACACCACAATGAATCCCGAGACCCGTCTCCTCAAGCAGGTGAACATCGAGAACGCCGCCGAGGCCGACGAGATATTCTCCATGCTCATGGGCGACGACGTGGAGCCACGCCGCCAGTTCATCGAGCAGAACGCCACTTATGCTAATATTGATGCGTGATAAGGCTTAGCCTTCCAGATATTCTGGTATTCCAGATTTTATAGATCTTCTAGATCTTCTAGATTTTCTAGATTTTCTAGTCTTTCTAGAATTTCTAGATTTTCTATAATCTCTAGACTTTCTAGTTCTTCTAGATTTTCTACAATTTCCAGATGCCCCCAAATCAACCAATAAAAGACCTCAAAGGGCCCTTCAAGGAAGAAAAACCTTGCCGGGCCCTTTCCAATACATATAGAATGGCTGATTAAATTGGATTAAATATAGATTAAATGCGTTTTTAATGCGAATTTAATGCGAAAACTTTGCATAAGTAAATGATTATTACTAACTTTGCAGCGTTCAGTGGAATGGGGAGCCCCGAAGGAGCTCCTCATTTTATTTTAAGTCCCCTGTCGGAGGAGATATTCTGGGATGACATTCTATAGCCCAAAACAGAGGACGATACAACTTATTTTTTATATATGATAGACAAAAGCGTAGTTGAAAATTTAGTGAACCAATGGCTCGAGGACAAGGATTATTTCCTCGTGGACATTGAAATCAGCCGTGACGACAGAATCGTAGTGGAGATTGACCATGCCGACGGCGTGTGGATTGAGGATTGTGTGCAGCTGAGCAGATTTATCGAAGAACACCTCAACCGTGACGAAGAGGACTACGAACTGGAAGTGGGCAGCGCAGGACTCGGACAGCCCTTCAAGGTGAAGCAGCAGTATCTGAACTTTGTGGGAAAGGAAGTGGAAGTGCTCGATGCCGACGGAAAGAAATGGAAAGGAGTACTTAAAAGCGTTGAAGACAACGGCGACTTCGCTCTCACCGTGAAGGAAAAGGTGAAGAAGGAAGGCGCAAAGCGTCCGGTAATCGAGGACGTGGACCATTGCTTCAACATGGACAGCGTGAAATATACAAAATACTTAATAAGTTTCAAATAAGCTATGGCAGCAAGAAAAAATGAGGAAGAGACCGTAAGCATGGTCGACACCTTCCGTGAGTTCAAGGAGACGAAGAATATCGACCGCACCACGCTGATGAGCGTGCTGGAGGAAAGCTTCCGTAACGTTATCGCTAAAATATTCGGAAGCGACGAGAATTTCGACGTTATCGTAAACCCAGACAAGGGTGACTTTGAGATATACCGCAACCGTACTGTAGTGGCAGATGGGGAGGACCACGACGAGAACAAGGAAATCACACTCACCGAGGCAAGGAAGATCCAGCCTGACTATGAGGTGGGAGAGGACGTGAGCGAGAAGGTGGACTTCAGCAAGTTCGGCCGCCGCGCCATCCTGACACTCCGTCAGACTCTGGCATCGAAGGTGCTCGAGCTGGAGCACGACAGCCTGTATAACAAATACAAGGACCGCGTAGGACAGATCATCAGCGCCGAGGTCTACCAGGTGTGGAAGCGTGAGGTGCTTCTCGTGGACGACGAAAACAACGAGCTCATCCTGCCGAAGGGAGAGCAGATACCGCGCGACCAGTATCACAAGGGAGAGGCCGTGAGGGCTGTCATCCTGCGCGTGGACAACGAGAACAACAACCCGAAGATTATCCTCAGCCGTACAAGTCCGATGTTCCTGCAGCGCCTGCTGGAGCAGGAGGTGCCGGAAATCAACGATGGACTCATCACCGTACAGCGCATCGCACGCATGCCGGGAGAGAGGGCCAAGATTGCAGTGGAGAGCTACGACGAGCGCATCGACCCGGTAGGAGCCTGCGTCGGAGTGAAGGGAAGCCGTGTGCACGGCATCGTCAGAGAGCTCTGCAACGAGAATATCGACGTAATCAACTATACGGCAAACACCAAACTGTTCATCCAGCGTGCGCTCAGTCCGGCAAAGGTATCGAGCATCAATGTGGATGAGGAGAACCACAAGGCAGAGGTTTACCTCAGACCGGAGGAAGTATCGCTTGCCATCGGTCGCGGCGGTATGAACATCAAGCTGGCAAGTATGCTGACAGAATACACCATCGACGTATTCCGCGAGGTCAAGGAGGGAGAAGAGGAGGAGGACATCTACCTCGACGAATTCTCCGACGAAATCGACCAGTGGATCATCGATGCCATCAAGGCAATCGGACTCGACACCGCAAAGGCTGTGCTCAACGCTCCGCGTGAGATGCTTGTAGAGAAGGCAGACCTTGAGGAAGAGACAGTAGACCACGTGTTGAATGTACTCAAAGCAGAGTTCGAATAAAAAAAGAAAAGAAAGTAGGGTAAAAAATAAAGTATGAGCATCAGATTAAACAAAGCAATCAGTGAATTAAATATAGGACTTCAAACGGCAGTTGATTTCCTGAAAAAGAGAAGTGAGCTGGGGGAAGCGCCCGAAGGGCCGAACTCTAAGCTTACCGACGGACAGTATAATGCCCTTGTGGAAGAATACAAGACGGACAAGGAAGAGCGCTCACAGGCAGAAAAGCTGTTCCAGAAGCGTCCGAAGGATAAGAAGAAGTCTGACGCCAAGTCAGAGCGCAGCAACGAGCCGCGTCAGCCTCAGAAGTATACTCCGTTGGGTAAGATAGACCTCGACAGTTTGGGAAAGAAGCCATCAGCACAATCTGCTGCTTCTACTGCAAAACCCGACAACAAAAAGGCTAAGGCTTCTGCCGTAAGCCAGCCGAAGGAAAACAAGCCGAAGGAACACGCAGCAGAGAACAAGCCGGCCGAGAAACCGGTAGCACAGGCCGCTGCCCCACAGCCGGCAGCCAAGCCGGAGCAGCATAGCGAAAAGCCGCAGTCAGCCGAGAAACCGGCAGTAGCTCAGACTGCACCGGCAGCTCCGCAGCAGAAACCACAGCCGGCAGCCGCTCCGGCAGAAAAGGAGCAGAAACCACAGTCGGCAGCTCCACAGACGGAAACAAAGGAAAGCCAGGACTCAAAAGTATTCACGCTGAAGAGCGAGAAGAAGCTTGCGCCTAAGGTGAACGTGCTCGGAAAGATAGACCTCGATGCACTGAACCAGAGCACCCGCCCGAAGAAGAAGAGTAAGGAGGAGCGCCGCAAGGAGCGCGAGGAGAAGGCACACAACGGCAATGGAAATGCGGGCGGCGAACGCAAGAAGCGCCAGCGCATCACCAAGGAGCGTGTGGACATAGCAGCCGCAGCCAAGCAGAACAACGGACAGCAGGGACAGAAGAACGCCGGCGGAAGCAACAAGAAGAAGAACCGCAAGCGCGGCGGACAGAAGCCTGCAGAAGTAAGTGAGGAGGACGTAGCACGCCAGGTAAAGGAGACGCTCGCACGCCTCACCAGCAAGGGCCAGAACAAGAAGGGAGCCAAATACCGCAAGGAGAAGCGCGATGCCGTACAGGAGCACCTGAAGGAGCAGCGCGCCGAGGAGAAGGCAGAGAGCAAGATACTGAAGCTTACGGAGTTCGTTACCGTGAGCGAGCTCGCCAACATGATGAACGTGTCGGTGAACCAGGTAATCGGTACCTGTATGAGCGTAGGTATCATGGTATCCATCAACCAGCGCCTTGACGCCGAGACAATCAACCTCGTTGCCGAGGAGTTCGGATTCAAGACGGAATACGTCAGTGCAGAGGTTTCGGAGGCAATCAACGAAGAGCCGGACGATGAGAACGATCTCGTGCCGCGCGCCCCAATCGTAACGGTGATGGGACACGTAGACCACGGTAAGACATCGCTCCTCGACCATATCCGCAACACCAACGTCATTGCCGGTGAGGCGGGAGGAATCACGCAGCATATCGGTGCATACAATGTGACGCTGCAGAACGGACGCCATATCACATTCCTCGACACCCCGGGACACGAGGCCTTCACCGCCATGCGTGCCCGCGGAGCACAGGTAACCGATATCGCTATCATCATCGTGGCAGCCGACGACAGCGTGATGCCTACCACGCGTGAGGCCATCGCCCATGCACAGGCAGCCAACGTGCCGATGGTGTTCGCCATAAACAAGATAGACAAGCCGGGAGCCAATCCGGACAAGATACGTGAGGACCTTGCCAACATGAACCTCCTTGTGGAGGAATGGGGCGGCAAGTACCAGTGTCAGGAGATAAGCGCCAAGAAGGGAATCGGCGTGGAAGACCTTCTTGAGAAGGTTCTCCTTGAGGCCGACATGCTCGAGCTCAAGGCCAACCCTAACCGCAAGGCTACGGGTAGTGTCATCGAGTCGTCGCTCGACAAGGGTAGGGGATACGTTTCAACGGTGCTCGTGAGCAACGGTACGCTGCGTGTGGGCGACAACCTCATCGCCGGTACAAGCTACGGACGAATCAAGGCCATGTTCAACGAGCGTAACCAGCGCATCGAGGAGGCAAAACCGTCAGAGCCGGCTACAATCCTCGGTCTCAACGGCGCTCCTACGGCAGGCGACGCCTTCCACGTGCTCGATACGGAGCAGGAGGCACGTGACATCGCCAACAAGCGTCTGCAGCTGCAGCGCGAGCAGGGACTGAGAACCCAGAAGCGCTTGACGTTGAGCGACATCAGCCACCGTATCGCACTCGGTTCATTCAAGGAGCTCAACATCATCGTGAAGGGTGATACCGACGGAAGTATCGAGGCATTGAGCGATTCGTTCATCAAGCTCTCTACGGAGAAGATCAAGGTGAACGTGATATACAAGGCCGTGGGACAGATTTCGGAGAGCGACGTTACCCTCGCCGATGCATCAGACGCCCTCATCGTGGGCTTCCAGGTGCGTCCTTCAACGGCAGCCCGTAAGCTCGCCGACCAGGAAGGCGTGGAAATCAACACATATTCCATCATCTATGATGCCATAGAGGACGTGAAGTCGGCTATGGAAGGAATGCTCGACAAGGTTGTCAAGGAGGTTGTCACCGGACAGGTGGAAGTGCGCGAGGTTTACAAGATTTCGAAGGTCGGAACCGTTGCCGGTGCGTTCGTCACGGAGGGCAAGGTGCACCGTTCCGACAAGGCGCGTCTGGTCCGCGACGGTATCGTGGTTCATACCGGCGAGATAAACGCCCTGAAGCGTTTCAAGGACGACGTGAAGGAGGTAGGCGTGAACTTCGAGTGCGGTATCTCTCTCGTCAACTTCAATGATATCCAGGTTGGCGACATCATCGAGACCTTCACCGAGATTGAGGTCAAGCAGAAGCTGTAAGGCTGATTATGGCCGGAAAGAATTCAAGGTTATAATCGAAAGAACTTGAAGTATTAAGGATTTAAGCAGAAATCTAAATAAGATAAAGCCCCGGTCGGCATTGTGTCGACTGGGGCTTTTACTGTTCCCGATAGTCAGGGAGGATAATCGGTGATGTGGTGTGATGTATGAAAACGATGAGTCGTTATTTTTTCCTTTGTTCTTCGAGGATGTTCATCAGTTCCTCCATCGTCTCGGCGCGCAGCATGGCGATGCGTGTCTGGCGGAAGTTGGGGATGCCCTTGAATATCGGACTGGCGGCGAGATGGCGCCTTGTGTGGAGTATGCCGCGGTATTCGTCGACTCGCTCCACGTTGATGCGCAACTGCTCCTCAAGGATGTCGAGCTTGCGGTTGAAGTCGAGCGTGGGGTCTGGCTCCCTGCCGTCGAAATAGTCGCGTATCTCCTTGAATATCCATGGGCGGCCGAAGGTGGCCCTGCCTATCATCACTGCATCCACGCCGTATTCCTCGAAGGCGCGCTTCGTGTCTTCGGGCGAGGTGATGTCACCATTGCCGATGATGGGTATATGGATGCGCGGGTTCTTCTTCACCTCGCCGATGAGGGTCCAGTCAGCCTCGCCGGTATACATCTGTGCGCGGGTTCTGCCGTGGATGGTCAGTGCCTGGATGCCGCAGTCCTGCAGCTGTTCGGCGAGTTCGCGGATGATAAGACTGTCATTGTTCCATCCTAAGCGCGTCTTTACCGTCACCGGGGTGTTGACCGCCTTTACCACATTGCGTGTTATGTCGAGCAGGAGAGGCACGTTCTGGAGCATTCCTGCGCCGGCTCCCTTGCCTGCCACTTTCTTCACGGGACAGCCGAAGTTGATGTCTATCACGTCGGGGTGTGCCTGGTCTTCCACTATCTTTGCTGCTTCTACCATTGATTCCACGTCCCTGCCGTATATCTGTATGCCTACGGGGCGCTCTTCGTCGCTAATGGTGAGTTTGCTGACGGTGCTCTTTACTGAGCGCACGAGGGCTTCAGCGCTGACGAATTCGGTGTATACCATTGATGCTCCGTATCGCTTGCACAGCATGCGGAAGCCTATGTCGGTGACATCTTCCATCGGGGCGAGGAAGAGGGGGTGGGTGGAGAATTGGATGTTTCCTATTTTCATGATTGTTCTTTTTATAAAAAGGTGGATGGCCCGAGCTCTTATTTTATCAAGTGATAGGTGCTTCCGGCGAGGGCCTTCACGATGCCTTGCATCTCGAGTTCAAAGAGGGTTGCGGTGAGGTTGCTCATCGGCAGACCGGTCTTTGTGGCGAGCACGTTGAGCTGCATGTCGCTGCTGTCGAGGTTGTCCACTATGAGTCTTGCGTTGCCGCTGATGTGGGGGAAGAGCGTGCGCTCTATGCCCTGGCGCTGCGCAGTGGCGAGCTTTGTGTCTGCCTCCCATCCCATTGCCTTGACGAGGTCGTCGGCGGAGGTGAGGAGCTGTGCGCCATTGTCGCGTATCAGGTTGTTGCAGCCTTCGGAATATGTGTCGCCCACTTTTCCCGGCACGGCGAATACATCCCTGCCGTAGCCTTGCGCCATGGAGCATGTGATGAGGCCTCCGCCGTGGGAGGCGCTCTCTATGAGTATTGTGGCGTCGCTCATTCCTGCCACGATGCGGTTGCGTCGCACGAAGTTCACCTTGTCGGCATTGGTGCGCGTGAAGTGTTCGGTGAGGAGTCCGCCGTTCTCTGCCATCCTGTTAGCCGTTTCTCGGTGTCTCGGCGGATAGAGGTTGTCGAGTCCATGGGCGAGGACCCCCACGGTGGGTATGCCGTTCTCGAGCGAATGGCGGTGTGCCATGATGTCCACGCCGTAGGCCAGTCCGCTCACGATGAGCAGCTGTGGGCAGAGTTCCTTCATCCTTTCCGTGAACTGTCGGATGAAGTCGTCGGCATATATTGTGGCGTGTCGTGTTCCCACGATGTTTATCACCCTCTTGCAGTTAAGGTCCGCCGTACCCTTGTAGAATAAAACGAGTGGGGCGTCTTCACATTCCTTCAGCCGTTGCGGATAGCAGTCGTCGCTGATGCAGATGGGTTGTATGCCGTGTGTTGTGATGTATTCGGCTTCCTCCTCGGTGCGGCTTATTATTGGGGATATGTTCTTGAGGGTAGTGATGAGGCGCTGCGGACAGTCGGGAATGATGTCGCGGATATTGTCGTGGTTGTCGGTTATTGCCTTGAATGACCCTGCCCTGCGATAGAGCTCGCGCATCAGGGAGATGTTGAAGTGGCCGGTCCGGGCGATAGCCATTGCCGCGAGGGTTTCTTGTGGAATCGTGGACATGAGGATGGTTATTGTTTTACTTTATATAGTCTTTGAATGCCTCGTCGTATTCAGGACTGTTGGCGAGTTTGCCGTTGACGATGCAGACGAGGTCGATTACGCCCTTGAAGCAGAGTTTGTTGTCGGATGCACGGTAGATGTCCTGGTGGAACACGTATTTTATTCCCTCCTTGGTGAGGTTGAGACGGGAGATGAACTCGTCGTCGCATTGCAGGGGCGTCTTGAACTGCAGGTTCATTCTTGCCACCACGGCGTCGATGCCGCGGCGGTGCATCTCGGCGAAGCTCAGTCCGCATTCCTTCAGGAACAGATGGCGGGTGTGCTCGGCGTAGTGCAGGTAGTTGGCGTTGTTTACGATGCCTTCGATGTCACATTCGTAGTCACGCACTTGCATTCGGGTTTCAAAGATGTAGGTCATGATTTTTCTTCTTTTGTCTGATTTTGCTATAGCCACAACACGCTTTCGTTTCCCATGTTGAAGAGTAGGTCGAGGATGCTCATGTTTGGCAGGAAGCCGTGGCGTTGTCCGTAAACCTGATAATATTCCCTTGGCTGGAAGGTGGGGTCGGGCAGGGGGTGCTTCGGACGGATTGCGTCGCGGAAGTCGTCTATTCCCTGCTCCATTGCCTCCTCCTGCGTCATGTAGCTGTCGGTGAGGGATATGTCCGGCTCGATGTCGAGGAGCTGGCACATGACGCGGCATATATCCATGTTGAAGTCATACAGGCAGTCCCATTCCTTCTCGAAGAACGGCAGGATATCGTCGGCGTAGTATTCGAAGAAGGGCGACTCGCCGTATGCGCTTTTCAGGGCGTTCCAGTGCACGTGGCGCCAGTTGCCGTGGGAGCTTATCAGTGGGGATTTCTCCGACGGCTTGGTGGGCACACTGAGGGCGAGCTGTCCGTTGGGTGTCGCTATGATGCAGCGGTTGCGGTAGGTCTGCTTTATGAAGCTGTCGTGCTGCTCTATCAGAATCTTGTCGTAGCGGTTCAGCTTCTGGTACCATTGTATGGGGCCGAAGTATGCTGATGATAATAATGCTGTTGTCATGATGGGTTTATAGGGGCTTGAACCATCTGTCGTTTCTGAAGCTGCCGAAGAACGACTGGCTGTTGCCCTTGGAGTATACAATCATTACGATGCGCCCGATGATGTGGTCTTCGGGCACGAAGCCGTAGAATCTGGAGTCGGGGAACGTGTCGGCTGGCATCACGCTCATCCAGTAGTAGTTCTTTGAGAAATATGCGTAGCGTGTCTCCTTGCCGTCGATGAAGAGCTTGCCGCCGATGATGTCGGCGTTGCGGTGCTCGTGGATGCGGTATGTGTTGCAGAGCAGCTTGATGTTCCAGGGCTTCACTTCCACCATCCTGCATTTCTTCGGTGGGATGATGGGGTTGTGGCCGATCATCACCGTGTCGCCAGGCCCTGCCATGCAGAATGCGGCGTGTACGGGACGGCTGCTCACGGCGTTGAGCGTGTCGAGCGGATAGTTGAATGCCACGAGCTCCCCCTTGCCTATCGGTTTGCTGAACCACCGGCTGTAGGGGAAGAACCTCTCGCCGCCGGTGCGCAGTCCGTAGCTCCATCTGTTCACCAGCACACGGTCGCCGCTGACGAGCCATGGCTTGATGCCCGTCTGCGGAACGGTGTATATGGTGAACGCCACACTGCGGAACAGCAGCATCAGGGCTGCTGCCGCAAGGATGACGGTTATGGTTTTTATGGAGTTTCGCATGTTCTTGGGGGTTGGGGACTGGCCGGACGCCCCGGACATCCGGGATGACCCGGACAAATCGGACGGCCCTGCCATTTCTGACAAATCCGGACGGGGCACTGATATTTTAGCCCCGGCCTATTTGATGTTGTCCACGAAATTGAAGAGTCGGTTCCATCTTATGCCGGAGAATCCGCGGTGGTCAGGATCGCTCGACCACCAGATGAATATCGGCTTGCCCACGATATGGTCTTCCGGCACGAAGCCCCAATAGCGGGAGTCGGCGGAGTTGTGGCGGTTGTCGCCCATCATCCAGTAGTAGTCCATCTTGAATGTGTAGCGGTCGGTCTGTTTGCCGTTGATGTATATCTTGCCGTTCTTCACATCGAGCTGATTGTGCTCGTAAGCTTGGATGGGGCGCTCGTAGATGGCGATGTTCTGCATGTTGAGCTTGATTGTGGCACCTTTCTTCGGAATCCAGATCGGTCCGTAGTTGTCGCGTGTCCATCCGGTCACGGCGTCGAGCGGATAGAGGATGTCGTTCTTCAGTTCCGGTGCAAGTTTTATGCTCTTCACTATTGCCTTGTTTGCTGCGAGGGCCTTTGCCGCACGCTTTGTCAGAGGCATATAGCCGTTCTGGTTCAGGCTGGTCAGGTCTTCCATGCTGATGCCCAGCTCCTTCATCATTTCGTCGGGGATGGGCTGGTTGAGCTTCACCTCGTATGTGTACTGCACGTTGTCCGGCTCCTTGTTCGGCTTGCCGTCAAGATATACAATGTGGTTCTTTATCTGCAGGGTCATTCCCGGCAGACCCACGCAGCGCTTCACGTAGTTCTCGCGGCGGTCGGTGGGGCGGGATATTATCTCGCCGAACTGCTGCGGGTTTGCTGCCACATACTGTCTTCCTGTGTTATATACATGCTTGAAGTAGTCGTAGCGCTGCTGCGGATTCATGGTGGAGAGGTCCACCGGCTGTTCTGCGAGCAGCTGGTATCCCATTGAATAGCAGATGTCGCGGTAGAAGTCGGCATTCTGGTAGTTCTCCACGAGAGTGTCACCGGCCGGATAGTTGAATACCACGATGTCGTTGAGCTTCACCTTGCCCAAGCCCTTCACACGGCGGTAGTCCCAGTGCGGCCAGCTGATGTACGACTGGCAGTTCACCACTGGCAGCGTGTGCTGCGTCAGCGGCATGGTGAGCGGTGTCTCGGGGATGCGCGGTCCGTAGCTCACCTTCGACACGAAGAGGTAGTCGCCCGTGAGGAGCGATTTCTCGAGGGATGATGATGGTATGACATAGTTCTGGAAGAAGAACTGGTTGATGAAATACACGGCAACGAGGGCGAACACCAGGGCGTCAACCCACGACATGACGAAGCGCACGGGACCTTCGGCGTCTTTCCACCACTGCCATCTTATCTTCTTCGAGATGTATACATCGTATATGAACGGCACGACGATTAGGCCGAGCCAACTCTTTACCCAAACGAGGAACAGCAGGTAGAGCACCAGCACGCCGATGAACTTTGTCCACTGGACCTTCATGTTGAGTTTCTGTTTTTCTTTGTCTATCATTTTCCTTTATCTATTAAAACTTGAACATGTCGCTGATTGTAAGAAGTCCGCTGTGGTCTGCCGTATATTCGGCGGCGAGCACTGCGCCCATGGCGAATCCCTTGCGGGAGTGTGCGTCGTGGGTTATCGTGATGCAGTCAGCATCGCTGTCGTATATCACGGAGTGTATGCCCGGCACTTCGCCGCGGCGTATGCTCTCGATGGCAAGCTCATCGGCAGCCACCTCGTTGGTGCCCTCCACGGTGCCGTCGGCATTGCGCTGCACGCCTTTTACCCACTGCTTCTTGCGGTCCACGTCGCTGATGATTTCCTCGGCGAGTGTTATCGCCGTGCCGCTCGGCGCGTCGAGCTTGTGTATGTGGTGGGTCTCCTCCATGCGCACGTCATACTGCGGGAATCCGTTCATTATCTTTGCCAGATAGCGGTTCACGGCAGAGAATATTGCCACGCCCACCGAGAAGTTGGACGCCCAGAAGAGCGTCTGTCCGCCTTCGGCAGAACACATCCTCTTCACGTCGTCGCCGTGGTCCTTCATCCATCCCGTAGAACCGGAAACCACCTTCACGTTATGGCTGAACGCCTTCAGGTAATTGCCGTAGGCAGCCGTGGGGTTGGTGAATTCAATCGCCACGTCGGCGCTCTTGAACGCCTCGCTGTCGAAGTCCTGCTGGTTGTCCACATCGATGATGCATACTATCTCATGGCCACGCCCACGGGCAATCTGCTCAATCATCCTGCCCATTTTCCCATAGCCTATCAATGCTATTTTCATGTTTGCTTATATTACGTTTTAAGTTGTTTAATGTTGTTTTTAATTTGCAAATATACGCTTTTTGCTTCTTATATTGCTGAAATTCAGCTTAAATTTGCATAAATCGCCCTTCAATGGGCCCAAAGATGAGATTTTAAGCTATATTTGCAAATCTTTTTGTATTAATTAAGGCATTGATATGGTATTGAATTATATTTGGATAGCGTTTTTCATCGTAGCTTTCGTTATGGCATTGGCCAAGCTTGTGTTCATGGGCGACTATGATGTGTTCCCCGCGATGATGAACTCCACGTTCGACTCGTCGAAGACGGCGTTCGAGATATCGCTCGGACTGACGGGCGTACTCTCCCTCTGGCTCGGCATAATGAAGATCGGCGAGAAGGGAGGTATGGTGAATGCGCTGGCGAGGTTGCTCTCGCCCGTATTCAGCAAGCTGTTCCCCGACATCCCCAAGGGGCATCCCGTTACCGGCTCCATCTTCATGAACATCGCCGCCAACATGCTCGGCCTCGACAATGCCGCGACACCCCTGGGCCTCAAGGCCATGGAGCAGCTGCAGCAGCTGAACCCGAAGAAGGACACGGCGACGAACCCTATGATAATGTTCCTCGTACTGAATACCAGCGGACTGACGCTTATCCCCGTGAGCATCATGGTATACAGGGCGCAGATGGGAGCGGCGCAGCCCACCGACATCTTCATCCCCATCCTCCTCGCCACGTTCTTCTCCACTATATCCGGCATCATCGTGACGAGCCTCTATCAGCGCATCAACCTCCTCAACCGCGTGATGCTCCTCACCGTGGGCGGCATGTGCACCGCCGTGGCGGCGATAATATGGGGCTTCGGACAGCTTGACAAGGACCAGATGAACATCGTGAGCACCACGGTGGCAAACATCCTGCTCATGACAATCATCGTGGGCTTCATCCTTGCTGGAGTCAGGAAGAAGGTGAACGTCTATGATGCCTTCATTGAGGGGGCGAAGGAGGGATTCCAGACTGCCGTGCGCATCATCCCGTATCTCGTGGCGATACTCGTTGGCATCGGCGTGTTCAGGGCGTCGGGGGCGATGGACATGATTATAGGCGGAGTGAAATGGACGGTAAGTGCGTTGGGCGGAAACACCGACTTCGTTGGTGCACTGCCCACAGCCCTTATGAAGCCCCTCTCCGGCAGCGGCGCCCGCGGCATGATGGTCGACGCCATGACCACCTACGGCGCCGACTCCTTCGTGGGCAGGCTGAGCTGCGTGTTCCAGGGGTCCACCGATACCACATTCTATATCCTTGCCGTCTACTTCGGCAGTGTGGGCATAAGATACACGCGACATGCCGTGGCGTGCGGCTTGCTTGCCGACCTTGCCGGCGTCATCGCGGCAATAGCCATCTGCTATATGTTCTTTTAAATGAAAAACTCCTCGCCATGGACTACAACAGGAAAAAGATAGGCAGCTACAAGACCTTGTCTGTCTATATGAAAAGCGAATGTGTGTTCGACATAACATACTATTTCGTGAGGGCATTCCTCAACCGTGCCCACGACCGCACTGTCGACCAGATGCAGCAGGCTGCACGGTCGTGCAAGCAGAATATCGTGGAGGGATACAGTGATGCCGAAGGCTCCTCCTCGTCGGAACACAAGCTGACGGTGATTGCCAAGGGCAGTCTTGAGGAGCTGAAGGAGGACTACCTCGACTATTTGCGGAACAACGGTATGGAGATATGGAGCTCCACACACCCCAAATACATAGCTGCCGTCCCTCTCTGCCGGAAGCACAACGACAGCGAGTGGTATCGCCGGCAGATAAAAGGGCGCTGCGCCGAAGATGTGGCCAACATCGCCCTGATCGTCATCCACCAGACCCTCGCCATGCTGCGCGGCTTCATCGACTGGCAAGACCGCAAATTCCTCGAAGAAGGAGGAGTAAGGGAACAGCGGTACAAGGCAAGGCTGGAGTATAGGAATGGAAAAAGGTGATATGGGAGGAGTTGTATGGGTAGGGTGGTGTAGGTGTGGTAGGTTTGGTAGGTTTTGTAGGGTGTTGTAGGTTCTGTAGGTTTTACAACCCCTACTGCCCCTACTGCCCCTACCGAACCTACCCCACCTCCCCCTCCCTCCCAAAAAACAAAAGAAACAAAAAACAACAATCATAATGGCAAACTTAAAATCCCTCGCTAAGGACACCGCAATCTACGGACTTAGCAGCATCGTGGGAAGATTCCTCAATTATCTTCTCGTGCCGCTCTACACGGCAAAACTCTCCGCAGCCAGCGGAGGCTACGGAGTGATAACCAATGTGTATGCCTATACGGCGCTGCTCATGGTGATACTCACCTACGGAATGGAGACCACCTTCTTCCGCTTCGCCAACAAGGAGGGCGAGAACCCGCAGAAGGTATACACCACCACACTCATCAGTGTGGGCTTCACCTCGCTCCTGTTCATAGCCCTCGTGCTGCTCTTCCTCAATCCCATATCCGCCTTCATGGGATATGCCGACCATGAGTCATACGTGTGGGTGATGGCCATCACCGTGGCTATAGACGCCTTCCAGTGCATCCCCTTCGCCTATCTGCGCTACAAGAAGCGCCCCATGAAGTTCGCCGCCCTCAAGCTGCTCAACATCTTCATGGCGATAGCCCTCAACCTCGTGTTCTTCCTCATCCTGCCCAATATCTGCGACAGCACCGGCGGCACGGGCTTCATCTCCACCATATACAGTCCCGCGGTGGGCGCCGGCTATGCCTTCTACATCAATCTGTTCTGCTCCGCCTCGCTCACCTTCTTCTTCTGGAAAGAGCTCTTCTGCCAGAAATACAGCTTCGACAAGGCGCTCCTCGGCCGCATGATGCGCTACAGCTGGCCCATCCTCGTGCTCGGTATCGCCGGCATACTCAACCAGACTGCCGACAAGATTCTCTTCCCCAAGATATACACCGCCCCCGACGCCCACACCCAGCTCGGCATCTACGGCGCCGCAAGCAAGATAGCCATGATTATGGCCATGATAACCCAGGCGTTCCGCTATGCCTACGAACCGTTCGTCTTCGGCAAGTCGAAAGACAAGGACAACCGCGACACCTATGCCAAGGCGATGAAATACTTCATCATCTTCACGCTGCTCGCCTTCCTCGTGGTCGTAGGATACATGGACGTGCTGCGCCATATCATAGGCCGCGACTACTGGGAGGGACTCAAGGTGGTGCCCATCGTGATGGCGGCAGAGATAATGATGGGCGTATACTTCAACCTCTCCTTCTGGTACAAGCTCATCGACAAGACCATCTGGGGTGCCTATTTCTCTGGCGTAGGTTGCGCCGTGCTGATAGCCGTCAACATTATCTTCGTGCCGCGCTACGGATATATGGCGTGTGCCTGGGCAGGCTTCGCCGGCTATGCCACGGCAATGATCCTCTCCTACATCGTGGGACAGAAGAAATACCCCATCAACTATCCGATGAAGGAAATCCTCACCTACGTGCTCATCACTGTGCTGCTCTATTTCTGCATGACGGAGGCGAACGCCCACCTTCCGCTCTGGCTCGCCCTCACGGTGAACACCCTGCTCGGACTGCTCTTCATCGCCTACATCGTGAAGAAGGACTTCCCACTTGCCGGTCTGCCCGTAATCGGGAAGCACTTCCGCAAGTGATTCCCCTCCGCCGCATACAGTTTCCCGCTTCGCGGAAACCCACGTCAAAGCGACTGCCTTCGTCCAATGAGCCGAAGGCAGTCGCCATGCTCCGGTATTTCTATGAGGAAACAGCATAAAGAAGATTCATATTCCCACTCGTTCCCCCCAGGAAAGAAAAAAAAACGCTAACTTTTTGTCATGTAAGCGGAAAAAGGATTGGAATATAAAATAAATGATGTATATTTGCCGAAAAATTACCAGTAAAACATATTATGAAAAAGAAAACATCAATCCTTTTGGCCGGAATGCTGGCACTTGCTGCCGGAAACGCCAAGGCCGACGAGGGAATGTGGACCCTCTACAACCTGCCCGAGGCAGTGTATCAGCAGATGAAGAGCTACGGCTTCAACCGCACGCTCGACGGACTCTACACAGGCAACAACGCCATCATGAAGTCAGTGGTCAACTTCTCGGGCTTCTGCTCGGGAATCGTGGTGTCGCCCGACGGACTCGTGTTCACCAACCACCATTGCGGATTCGAGGCAATACGCTCACACTCCACAGTGGAGCACGACTACATGCTCAACGGCTTCTATGCCAAGTCGTTTGAGGAAGAGCTGCCAAACGAGAACATGTTCGTAAGCTTCATGGTGGAGCAGAAGGACATCACCGACGAACTGCGCCAGAAAGGACTCTACGACCTGCCGATCGAAAAGCAGGGAGCATTCGTGGACTCAGTGGAGAACGCAATGTCGAAGGAAGTGAAAGTGAAAGACCCCACACTGCGCCTCGAAATCAAGCCATACTTCGAGGGAAACAAGTTCTATGCCACAACATACCGCGACTTCACCGACCTGAGACTCGTGTTCACAGTGCCTAAGTCAATGGGTAAGTACGGCGGCGAGACAGACAACTGGATGTGGCCGCGCCAGACCTGCGACTACTCAGTGTTCCGCATCTATGCCGACCCGAAGACAAACGGACCGGCAGCATACTCAAAGGACAACGTGCCATACCATCCGGAGCACTGGACAAGAGTGTCGATGGACGGATACAAGGAAGGCGACTTCGCCATGACAATCGGATACCCGGGCACAACAAACCGCTACCTCTCCTCATACGGCATCAAAGAGCGCCGCGGCGCACAGAACGAGCCGAGGGCACAGGTGCGCGGAGTGAAGCAGGAAGTGATGCTGCGCCACATGCGTGCCGACGAGGCAGTTCGCATCAAGTATGACTCAAAATACGCACAGAGCTCCAACTACTGGAAGAACTCGCTCGGAATGAACAAGTGTATCGACTCCATCGGACTCATCCGCCAGAAACAGGAATTCGAGCAGCGCATCAAGGCATACCAGGAGAAGACAGGCTACCTGAAGGGCAAGCTCGACTTCAAGAAGATGGAAGATCTCTATGCAAAGCGCTATGAGGCATACTACATCTTCACGAACTGGGCAGAGTCGTTCCGCCGCACAAGTGAATTCAACACACGCGCCCTCAAGGTGCTCAACGGCATGGAAGTGAAGGGACCGAAGGACAAGCCGGCACAGCAGTACGTGCAGTTCGAGGACAACAGCTCGGAGTGGGACGAGGCTCTTGACAAGGACGTGATGGCAGCCCTCATGAAGAACTACCGCGAGCACGTGGACGCAAAATACCTGCCGGCATTCTACAAGCGCGTGGACAAGCAGTTCGGCGGTGACTATGCTAAATATGTGGACTTCCTCTACAAGAAGTCTGTCCTCATGAAGAGCGGCGAGAAGATTTTCTTCAACAAGAAGGGATACAAGAACGACCCGGGAGTGCAGTACGGCATGGAGCTGAAGGAGATATACGACCAGATGCGCGAGAGATTCGACGCCGTAGACGCCGAAATCGAGCAGCAGGAACGCTATCTCTGCGACGCCAAGGTGCGCATGGAGCAGGATTTGCCACACTACAGCGACGCCAACTTCACAATGCGCTTGAGCTACGGACAGGTGAAGAACCTCAACGTGGGCGGCAAACCTGCCGGATACTTCACGTCATCTGAAAGCATCGTGGAGAAGATGAAGACCGGCGACAAGGTGGTGGACTACTACGCCGAGCCGGTAATGCACGAGCTGATGGGAGCCAAGGACTTCGGCAAGTACGCCGACAAGGAAACCGGCAAGATGCAGCTCTGCTTCCTCACGAACAACGACATCACGGGCGGTAACTCCGGTTCGCCGATCTTCAACGGCAACGGAGAGCTTATCGGACTCGCATTCGACGGCAACTGGGATTCGCTCTCAAGCGACATCCACTTCGACCGCGTACTTGCGCGCTGCATCGGTGTAGACATCCGCTATATGCTCTATCTGATGGACAAGTGGGGACACGCCGACCGTCTTCTCAAGGAGCTGGGCGTAGAGAAATAACCCCCGCACAACCCTATTAAACCCAACCCGCCCCGCTTCCAGAATACAACAATGGAAGCGGGGCGGATCTTTATTGTCTGTTCGTGATTTGTCTACTTGTCTACTTCCCGGAAAGACAAATCTCCTTGTCAACTCGTATCTTGTCAACTCGTCTACTTATTAAAAAAACTTTTTTTTCTTTTTTTACCCTCACACCCTCACAAATGTGGCTCAAACGCCCTGTTTATCGGGGTTTCAGTGGTGAGGGTAGGTGCTTTTTACCCTCACACTACCCTCACACCCTCATTTCCCTGCAGAAACGCCCTGCTTGTCGGGGGCACGGGTAAGTTGAAGATACTCTTTTTCACACCCTTTTTTCTTTGCTTATTCACGGAAAATACATAACTTTGCGGAAAACATAATAAATTGAGGAGAATTTAAAAACTAATATAACCAAAATGAAAGACTTTAAGTATTATACCCCAACCGAAGTCATCTTCGGCAAGGAATCAGAAGGACATCTGGTGGAGATGATAAAGAAATACGGCGGAAAGAAGGTTCTGCTGCATTATGGCGGAAAGAGCGCCGAGCGCTCCGGACTGCTCGCCTCCATCCGCACGATGCTCAATGAGGGCGGAGTGGACTTCGTTGAACTCGGCGGCGTGAAGCCGAACCCGCGCCTGCAGATGGTGCGCGACGGTATCGCCCTGTGCAAGAAAGAGGGTGTGGACTTCCTGCTCGCCGTGGGCGGCGGAAGCGTAATAGACTCCTGCAAGGCTATCGGAATGGGAATGAAATATGACGGTGACGTATGGGACATCTACGCCCGCAAATACGCCCCGAAGGAGAGTCTCCCCGTGGGAGTGGTGCTCACCATCCCTGCCGCCGGAAGCGAGATGAGCGACGCCAGCGTGATAACAAACGAGGACGGCGACCTGAAGATAGGATTCGGCAGCAGCATCTGCCGGCCTAAGTTTGCCATCATGAACCCCGTGCGCACATTCACCCTGCCGCCATACCAGACGGCTTGCGGAGCCACCGACATCATGATGCATACGATGGAGAGATACTTCGGAAGCGTGGACGACATGACGCTCATCGACAACATCGCCGAAGCTCTGCTGCGCACGGTGAAGGACAGCGTGTTCCACGTGTTGCGCAACCCCGAAGACTACCGCAACCGCGCCTGCATAATGTGGGCTTCGAGCCTCGGCCACAACGACCTGACGGGCGACCGCTCATACAGCGACTTCGCCACGCACCAGATAGAGCATGAACTGAGCGCCGTCTTCGACGTGGCACACGGAGCCGGTCTCGCCGCCGTATGGGGCAGTTGGGCACGCTATGTATACAAGGAGAACGTGTCGCGCTTCGTGCGCTTCGCCGTGAACGTGATGGACGTGCCGAACGACTTCACCGACCCAGAGGCAACAGCCCTTGCCGGAATCGAGGCCGTGGAGCGCTTCTACCGCGCCATCGGTATGCCTACAAGCATCCATGAACTCATCGGAAGGGAGATTACAGAAGACGAGATAAAGCTCCTCGCCCTCAAGTGCAGCCACAACGACGGCAGGAAGATCGGTTCGTTCAAGGTGCTCGACCGCCACGACATGGAGCAGATCTACCGTATGGCAAAATAAGAAAGAACACTTTACTGAAACATCTTCAACTGACTGACTAAATGAAAACACAGAACTCAATATTGAGGAAGGACGGCACGAGCTTCATCTTGCCGTTCATCCTTATCACTGCATGTTTCGCCCTATGGGGCTTCGCAAACGACATAACGAACCCTATGGTGAAGGCGTTCTCCAAGATATTCCGCATGTCGGCGACCGACGGCGCCCTCGTGCAGGTGGCATTCTATGGAGGCTACTTCGCCATGGCGTTCCCCGCAGCGATGTTCATACGCCGCTTTTCCTACAAGGCGGGAGTGATGCTCGGCCTCGGGCTGTATGCCTTCGGGGCGTTCCTCTTCTTCCCCGCCAAGATGACGGGAGAATACTACACGTTCCTCGTGGCATACTTCATCCTGACCTGCGGACTGTCGTTCCTGGAGACCTCCTGCAATCCATACATCCTGACCATGGGACCGGAGGAGTCGGCAACACGGAGACTGAACCTCGCACAGTCGTTCAACCCCATGGGCTCCCTGCTCGGGATGTTCGTGGCGATGAACTTCATCCAGGCCAAACTCAACCCGCTCGACACAGCAGGACGCGCCACCCTGGGCGATGCCGAGTTTGAGGCGATAAAGGAGCACGACCTGACGGTGCTCATCACGCCGTATCTCGCCATCGGAGCCATAATCCTGGCCATGCTGCTCGTGATATGGCTGGTGAGGATGCCCAAGAACGGCGACAAGGACAAGAGCATCAACCTCGTGCCCACGCTGAAGCGCATCTTCGGCATCAAACACTACCGCGAGGGAGTGATAGCGCAGTTCTTCTACGTAGGCGTGCAGATAATGTGCTGGACGTTCATCATCCAATACGGCACGCGCATCTTCATGAACCAGGGCATGCCGGAAATCCAGGCAGAGGTGCTCTCGCAGCAGTATAACATCGCGGCGATGGTAATCTTCTGCTGTTCGCGCTTCATCTGCACCTTCATCCTGCGCTATCTCAACGCCGGACAGCTGCTCATGGTTCTCGCCATCCTCGGCGGATGCCTCACGGCGGGAGTGATAGCGCTGCAGAACATCTACGGACTCTACTGCCTCGTAGGCGTGAGTGCATGCATGTCGCTCATGTTCCCCACCATCTACGGCATAGCCCTCGAAGGACTGGGCGACGACGCCAAGTTCGGTGCGGCAGGACTGATTATGGCTATCCTCGGCGGCAGCGTGATGCCGCCGGTACAGGCAAGCATCATCGACATGAAGGAGGTGATGGGCATGCCGGCAGTGAACGTGTCGTTCGTACTGCCGCTCTTCTGCTTCGTGGTAATCTCCGTCTACGGATACCGCACGATGATGAGGACAAGGAGATAGACCTCTTTATACTAATACAAGCATCAGCCCCCACAGCAAACGCTATGGGGGCTTTTTGTCAGCAGACCCGCCATGTTTGCAACCTGCATCTTGTTTTCTCGCACATTATTACATAAATAATATCTTTTTTTCATTTGCAGATTGATAGTTTCAATTATTTTATGTAAGTTTGCAACGTAATAACACATATACGCTATTTTCATAAACCCATAATACTAAAAAAACATATCAAGGTATGGCAAAGAAAAGACAGATTGTCGAGTGTGTGCCTAATTTCAGTGAAGGCCGCGATTTGAATGTTATCAAGCAAATTACCGACGCCGTAGAGGCTGTGGAAGGTGTGAAACTGCTTGACGTTGACCCGGGTGAGGCTACCAACCGTACGGTGGTGACCTTCGTGGGCGAACCGGAAGCCGTTGTAGAGGCAGCCTTCAACGCTGTGGCAAAGGCAGGCGAGCTCATCGACATGCGCAAGCACCACGGAGCACATCCGCGTATCGGAGCTACCGACGTGCTGCCTATCGTACCCGTGAGCGGCATCACGCTTGAGGAGTGTGCAGAGATTGCAAGGAAACTCGCCGAGCGCATCGCCAACGAACTATCAATCCCGTGCTACTGCTATGAGGCTGCAGCCAGCACACCGGAGCGCAGGAACCTGGCAGTGGTACGCCGCGGCGAATACGAGGGTATCGCCGAGCGAATCATGGACGAGAAAGAGAAGCCGGACTTCGGCGCACGTCCATACGACGAGCAGGTGGCAAAGACGGGCTGCACCGTTGTGGGCGCAAGAGACTTCCTCATCGCAGTGAACTATAACCTCAACTCCACATCAACACGCCGTGCCAATGCCATCGCCTTCGACGTGAGGGAGAAGGGAAGGCCGGTACGCGAGGGCAATCCTATCACAGGAAAGAAGAAGCTCGACGAGAACGGCAAGGTAATCATGAAGCCCGGTACCCTGAAGGGAACAAAGGCCATAGGATGGTATATCGACGAATACGGCATCGCACAGGTGTCGATGAATATAACGAACATCAATGAAACCCCGCTCCACAAGGCATTCGACGAAGTATGCCGCTGCGCCCAGAACCGCGGACTGCGCGTTACCGGAACAGAGATTGTAGGTCTCGTACCTGAGCGTGCACTGCTTGAGGCTGGCAAGTACTTCCTTGAGAAGCAGCAGCGTTCTGCCGGTATCCCCAAGGAGGATATCATCAAGATCGCCATCAAGTCAATGGGACTCGAAGACCTGCGCCCGTTCAATCCGGAGGAGAAAGTCATCGAGTATCTGCTCGAGGCCGACAAGAAGGGCAAGAAGAAGCTCGTGGACCTCACGGTGAAAGGCTTTGCCGAGGAGACTTCAAGAGAGAGCCCTGCCCCTGGCGGCGGTTCGGTTTCCGCATATATGGGTGCACTGGGTGCATCGCTCGGCACGATGGTTGCCAACCTCTCAAGCCACAAGCCAGGCTGGGACGAGCGTTGGGAAGAGTTTGCAAAGTGGGCAGAGAAGGGCATTGAGCTCCAGGAAGAGCTGCTCCACCTCGTAGACGAGGACACAGAGGCATTCAACCGCATCATGGAAGCATTCGGCATGCCAAAGAACACAGATGAAGACAAGGCTCTGCGCTCTGAGGCTATACAGAAGGCCACACTCTTCGCTACAGAGGTGCCGCTGGAAACGATGAAGACCTCATTCAGGGTATTCGAGCTCTGCCGCCAGATGGTTGCCGAGGGCAATCCAAACAGCGTTTCGGATGCCGGCGTAGGTGCTTTGGCAGCCCGTGCAGCGGTTATCGGTGCAGGAATGAACGTGAAGATCAACGCCTCATCCCTCAAGGACCGCGAGAAGGCTGAAGCCCTCATCGCCGAAGCCAACGCCCTCGTGGAGAAGGCCAACGCTGAGGAGAAGGAAATCACAGCCACCGTTGAGCAGATGATAAGCAAATAATTCGTCCAATTACATAATTCATATCATTATGACAACAGAAGAATTCCAGAAAGAGATAAGAATCGGCATCCCCGACACACTGCCGGAGCCGATGCCGTATGACAAAGAGATAAACCACGCCCCGAAGCGCAAGGACATCCTCACTGCCGAGGAGAAGCGCCTCGCCCTGCGCAATGCCCTGCGCTATTTCCCGAAGCATCTGCACGAGCAGCTCGCTCCGGAATTCATGCAGGAGCTGCATGAGTACGGCCGTATATATATGTACCGCTATCGTCCGCGCTACGAGATGCACGCCCGTCCGATAAACGAGTATCCTCACAAATCGGAGCAGGCTGCCGCCATCATGCTGATGATACAGAACAACCTTGACCCTGCCGTGGCTCAGCATCCACACGAGCTCATCATATACGGCGGCAACGGTGCCATATTCCAGAACTGGGCACAGTACCGTCTCGCCATGAAGTATCTCAGCGAGATGACCGACGAGCAGACACTCGTGATGTATTCCGGCCATCCGATGGGCTTGTTCCCGTCACACAAGAACGCGCCGCGCGTTGTTGTCACCAACGGTATGGTCATACCTAACTATTCAAAGCCAGACGACTGGGAGCGCATGAACGCCCTCGGCGTGAGCCAGTACGGCCAGATGACCGCCGGCTCTTATATGTATATCGGTCCGCAGGGAATCGTACACGGCACGACAATCACCGTGCTCAACGCTGCCCGCAAGCAGATGAAGAAGGAGGGCGAGTCTAACGATATCCACGGAATGCTCTTTATATCATCCGGACTCGGCGGTATGTCGGGCGCCCAGCCAAAGGCCGGCAACATTGCCGGAGTGGTCAGCGTGGTTGCCGAAATCAACCCTCTGGCTGCCGAGAAGCGCCACGCACAGGGTTGGGTGGACGAGCTCCACTACAATCTCGACGAACTCATCCCTGCCATCCGCAAGGCTGTTGCCGAGAAGCACACCGTGAGCATGGCTTACGTGGGCAACGTGGTTGACCTGTGGGAGCGCCTTGCCGACGAGGATATCCACGTGGACCTCGGTTCCGACCAGACTTCGCTCCACAACCCGTGGGCAGGCGGCTACTATCCTGTGGGCGTATCGCTCGAGGAGTCGAAGCGCCTGATGGCAGAGGAGCCAGAGAAGTTCCGCGAGCTCGTGCAGGAGTCACTGCGCCGCCAGGTGGCTGCCATCAACCGCCTTACAGCCAAGGGCATGTACTTCTTCGACTATGGCAACGCTTTCCTTTTGCAGTCAAAGCGTGCCGGTGCCGACATCGTGTTGCCGGACGGCAAATTCCGCTATCCGTCATACGTGCAGGACATCATGGGCCCGATGTTCTTCGACTACGGCTTCGGTCCGTTCCGCTGGGTATGTACATCCGGCGACCCGAAGGACCTCGCCGTTACCGACCGTATCGCTGCGGAGGTAATGGAGGAAATCAAGGCACAGGCTCCTGAGGAAATCCAGGGCCAGATGGCAGACAACATCCACTGGATCCGCGAGGCTGGCAAGAACCAGCTCGTTGTGGGTTCACAGGCCCGCATCCTCTATGCCGACTGCGAGGGAAGAACCAAGATAGCACTGGCCTTCAACGAGGCAATCAAGCGCGGCGAGATAAGCAAGCCGATAGTATTGGGCCGCGACCACCACGACGTGTCGGGCACCGACTCTCCGTTCCGTGAGACGAGCAACATCTACGACGGCTCGCAGTTCTGCGCCGACATGGCTGTGCAGAACGTCATCGGCGACTCCTTCCGCGGTGCCACATGGGTATCCATCCACAACGGCGGCGGCGTAGGCTGGGGCGAAGTCATCAACGGCGGCTTCGGCATGGTAATCAGCGGCGACGAGGATTCCGCACGCCACATCAGCGAAATGCTCTTCTGGGACGTGAACAATGGTATCGCACGCCGCAGCTGGGCACGCAACAGCGGATCAATGAGCAGCATTGAGCGCGAGATGCTCCGCACGCCGGGCTTCACCGTCACGATGCCGAACCTGGTGGACGACGAACTTATCAACAGATTCTAAAACCTAAACAATTTCAAGCAACAATGATACACAAGATATCAGCAGAACATCTCACCATCGAACGCATCGGCGAGATTGTATACAAGGGTTACAAACTGGAGCTGAGCGATGACGCACGACATCGCATCACCCGCTGTCGTGAATACCTCGACAAGAAGATTGCCGAGACAACAAAGCCGGTATACGGCGTGACAACGGGTTTCGGATCGCTGTGCAACGTGTCGGTTGATGCCGACCAGCTGGCACAGCTGCAGATCAACCTCATGATGTCGCATGCCTGCGGCGTGGGCGAACGCGTGCCGAACGACATCGTCAAGATGATGATGCTCCTCAAGATACAGTCGCTGAGCTACGGCTATTCGGGCAGCAAGCTCGACACCGTGGAGCGCCTCGTTGATTTCTTCAACAACGACGTTTACCCTGTGGTTTATATGCAGGGCTCGCTCGGCGCATCCGGCGACCTCGTTCCGCTTGCCCACATGTCATTGCCTCTCGTAGGTCTGGGCGAAGTGGAATACAAGGGCAAGGTTATCAGCGGAGCCGAAGTGCTGAAAATCCACGGATGGGAGCCTATCCAGCTCGCATCCAAGGAGGGACTCGCACTGCTCAACGGAACGCAGAACATGAGCGCCTTCGCCGTATGGTCACTGCTGAAGGCCCAGAAGCTGAGCGACTGGGCCGACAGAATCGGAGCTATGTCGCTCGACGCATACTACGGACTGCTCTCCCCATTCACAAAGGCAGTACACGTGGTGCGTCCGCACAAGGGACAGCTCGACACAGCCGCCCATATGCTGGAACTTCTGGAGGGCAGCGAGATTGCCGCAGTGCCGAAGGACTACGTGCAGGACCCGTATTCATTCCGCTGCATCCCGCAGGTACACGGTGCCTCGAAGGACACGATAGCATACGTGAAGTCGGTCATCGACACCGAAATCAACTCCGCCACCGACAACCCTACGGTTTGTCCTGACGAAGACCTCATCATCTCTGCCGGCAACTTCCACGGCGAGCCTATCGCCCAGCCGATGGACTTCCTCTCCATCGCATTGAGCGAACTCGCCAACATCTCCGAGCGCCGCATCTACAAGCTCATTTCGGGCACTCGCGGTCTGCCGAGCTTCCTCGTTGCCAAACCGGGTCTGAACAGCGGATTCATGATTGCACAGTATACCGCCGCCTCAGTGGTAAGCCTCAACAAGAGCCTCGCCACACCATCGTCGGTAGACAGCATCCCGTCATCACAGGGTCAGGAAGACCACGTGAGCATGGGTGCCAACGCTGCCATCAAGCTCTATAAGATTGTACTCAACGTGGAGCGCGTGCTCGCCATCGAGCTGTTCAATGCAGCCCAGGCTCTGGAGTTCCGTCGTCCGCTCAAGTCCTCGCCGGCCATCGAGAAGCTGTTTGAGGAATACCGCAAGGTGGTTCCGTTCATCGTGAACGACGAGGTGATGTATCCTCACATCCAGCACTCTATCGAGTTCCTGAGAAAGTAATCCACAATACGAAACATCAGGGTGTGCCGCCGGCCTTGCATCTGAAAGGCTTACGAGGCACACCCTCTTTTTTTATTCAATCCAGACATGAGACTTCTTATAACAAACATCGGCATACTTGCCGGTATAGACAACCACAGGAAGCTGCGTCTCTCGGGCAAAGAGATGTCGCAGTTCGAGACCCTCACCGACGCCTGGCTGCTCGTTGAAGACGGACGCTTCAGCAAATGGGGCTGCATGACAGCAATGCCAGCCGAAGGCATCAGCGCCGACCAGACTGTGGACGCACAGGGCGGATGCGTGATGCCGTCGTGGTGCGACCCCCACACACATATAGTATATGCAGGAAGCCGCGAAGGCGAGTTCGTGGACAAGATACGCGGACTGAGCTACGCTGAAATAGCCAAGCGCGGAGGAGGAATCCTCAACTCCGCCGACCTGCTCCATACCTTCAGCGAAGACGAGCTCTACCGCGAGGCCATGCACCGCGCCGAGGAGATTATGCGCAAGGGAACGGGATGCGTGGAGATAAAGAGCGGATACGGACTCACCACCGAAGACGAGCTGAAGATGCTGCGCGTGATACGCCGCATAAAGGAGAGCACACCGCTGCGCATCAAGTCTACATTCCTCGGAGCGCACGCCGTGGGCAGAGGATACACGCAGGCTGACTACGTGGACCTCGTGGTGAACGAGATGATACCCGAGGTGGGCAGGGAGAAGCTTGCCGACTTCGTGGACGTGTTCTGCGACGAGGGATTCTTCACTCCAGCCGAAACGGAGCGCATCCTTGAGGCTGCCGCAAAATGGGGCATGAAGCCCAAGATTCATGCCGACGAACTGGCTTCGTCGGGCGGTGTGGAAGTAGGAGCCAAACACGGCGCCCTCTCCGTGGACCATCTCGAGAGCATGACCGTGGAGGAAATAGAACTGCTGCGCGGCACTGAGACGATGCCCACCGTACTGCCCGGCACATCATTCTTCCTCAATCTGCCGTACGGCAAGGCGCGGCAGATGGTGGACAGCGGTCTCGCCGTGGCTGTGGCGAGCGACTATAACCCCGGCTCCACCCCATCGGGCGACATGAAGTTCATCGTTTCCCTCGCCTGCATCAAGCTCCGTCTGCTTCCGGCCGAGGCCCTCAATGCCGCCACAATCAACTCCGCCTGTGCCATGGGAGAGAGCCATGACTACGGCAGCATCGCCGCCGGCAAGGTGGCAAACTTCTTCATCACCAAGCCTATCCCATCCATCGACTACATCCCCTACGCCTACACATCCCCGATTGTAAGACGCGTATTCCTTTCGGGAAAGGAGCAGTAATAAGCTGATTGAACGGCATAAGAACAACCGTTCACGCAATACAAGAAAAAAAACGGCTAAAACGAGCACGACCCTACACCAACAAGGTTTCGCCCGTTTTAGCCGTTATGCGTAACGGCAAAAGTATCCGGCTATCACACCTATTATTATATAGTATACTCTGTCAGCGGGAAAACATGTTTTTTCGTTAACAGAGCTTATATATCAAAAGATCACCACAACACTGATACACTTCATCAAAGATTTCACGGCATCGTTTTTCACTCATCTTCATCCCTGTACCTACAGCGATGAAATCTTTCAGAGTCGGGAAGCCCGTTGAGTTGACCGACGTGGCGTGTTGCCCGTTATACCCTTCAGAACAGAGAGTAAGGTCATAAGCCGGGGCGAGATGCCATTCGAACTTGCCTGATTGGTTTCTTGAAACGAGGAAGCTGAAGTTTTTGCAGTGGTCATCCTTATTATCAGTAAGATAGTTGAACACCATCCGTCGATACATCTCTTCTACCTCCTCAGGCCTCTGAGTGAGGTAGCCTGTCAATGCCAACAAGTTTTTATAATCAAGAACAGGTTTGAAAAGTGAAAGGCATAGAAGGCCCCCCGCCGTAGCGACATGGATGCGTTCTCCTTCTTCCGTAAGGTCAAATCTGCGGGTGGCGAAATACTTGCCGTTTACAAGCTTTGCATCAGGAACGTCGATTCCGCATTTACGTGCAACGTCATTATAGTGTTTTTCCTGCACCCCTATGTCCTTTGGGTCGTATGTATGACGGAACTTCACAAGCCAGTGCCCTTCTTCATCGCTGAATATAGCCTTGGGACGGCATCCACCGCTATTACCACTGTTGTAGAGCAGTAGTCTTGCATCTGTATCCTGTTGCTCTTTGAGCACTTGAAGGGCCTTCTCTTGCAGAAGATCAAAGTCCTTGACTTCGCACTCATTTGCCAAAGCCGTCTCCGGCTCGTAACACAATGCCCCCATGCCTCCATTGCCGACGAAGCTCAACCTCTCGATGGCCGTAAGGGTTCTGTCATCAATCCCCTCACGAAGCAGCGTCTTATGAAGGAGATAACGACCATACCCATCCGGCAGACTGTCCTCGAAAATGCCGAAATTGCCGTAAAGCGGAGTTGGATTTGCAAGGAACAGTCCTGGCCTCAAAGGCAATTCCAAAGGTGATATGCTGAATCCTTCAGAAATCCATGCCGGATCATACTCAAACGCCAGACGTTTATCATCAGGAGTGAGTGAAATCAATCCAACTATCCTTCCATGATACTTTACTGTAAGCCTGTCTATCTTTCTCATACTTTGTGGGCTCTTGTTTTACCTGTATTCTTTCTTATCTGTGATAATTCTTCCATTGTAGAGTACTTCGGTTCCGAAAAGATATTCTTCACCTCAGATGTATATCCCATAGCCATGGCTATGCTGATGAGGTTCTTCAGAGAAACAAGCCCTTTCTGCTCAAACCTCACAATATTGCTTACGGCTACGCCAGACTTCTCTGCCACTTGTTCACGAGTAAGGTTTTTCTCAACACGTCGCTTGCGGAAATCTTCAGCCAAAGCTCTGGCAATGTCATCCGCATTGTCAAGTGTATAGCTTTCCAAAAGTGATAATATATTATTCATTACATCTGATTATAAAGTTATACTGATAAAATATTATTCGTTGTAAAGGTACAAAATTATTTTTATATACAATTCTTTTTTATGGAATTCTTTTGTTTTTATGGAATTGCCATAATCGGAGTTCTATATAAATATAGGTATAAAGCTTTACCCCAAGCCAGCGGAAACTATAGAGAAAAGCCTTATGAAGAGGGAGAAGATCGGACGATATCGTGTCTTTTTTAATACAAAAGAGCGAATTTATACTACAAATTGTTTGCTGATAAGATAATATTTCGTACTTTTGCAATTATTAATACACTGTTCACTTGCGGAATGTCGCAAAATACCAACAATAGACATCAAAAAAGGAGAGCCTATGAAACGATTAAACCAACTATTACTGATGATTCTGCTCGTCATTGCGGGCAGCAACGCGGCATACGCTGATGTCGTGGAAAACTACACGATGAACTTTGACAGTCCGATTGTTACAACCGAACCTAATTTCAAGGCGGCGCCGGGATGGGCGCACGTCGCGAGCAAATACACCTTCGGCATGTCATGGGACGGCGAAGACGTGTATCCCACATATACATACACTGCAACGGAAGGCCGCAACGGAACGGGAGCGCTGAAAGCGGGTACGCAGACAGCACTGACCCATCCCGACTACACGGAAAAGGGTTCAACGACCGACCTGCTCGTAACGCCGAAGCTCAACGGCACGGCGAGCATATACGTGAAGAAGGCAACGGAATACGGCACGGTGAAGTTCTACAAAGCCACCAAGAGCACGTATTCCAATTCCTTCAACAGGGGCGCACTGATGTCGGACGTTACGATTCCGGAACTCTCCACCACGGAGTGGACCAGGATTGACCTTCCGGCGCAAGAGAATGCATACGTGGGAATCTATGGTTCCGACGTGTATTTCGATGATTTCGCGGCAGAATCGGCCGACATAATAATAAACAAGTCGCTGAAGCTGCAGAAAGTATTGATAAAGAGCAGCACCACGCCCGACTGTGACGCCGAGGGCAACGTGCCGTTCTCTTTCGAGGTTACACTGAAGAATATGGGCGACTGCAACCTGGCGCCCGGAGACGAGAACTATTCGCTCTCGCTGATAAACTATTCCAAGAGCAATGCAGTGCTCTACACGACGCCTATCGCCGAGGCTCTTGCAATGGGCGAGACAAAGACACTGATGTTTGAGGGAACGATAAAGAAGTCGGAACTCATAGTAAATGCCAACACCGACAGGGCGAGGGTGGACGTGAAGGAGAACATATCAAACACCTCGGAATACGGCGGATGGCTCACCCCTATAGCCTACGAGCCGAAGATGGTGGTGAAGCAGGGAACGACGAAGATTGCCGGAGGCGAGAAATACGCATGGGGCAAGGTGAACGCACCAACGGCGAAAGCCTTCACCATAGAGAACACGGGAGCCGCACCGCTCAACGTGACGGCAATAACGCTGCCCAAGGGATTCTCGGCCGACGTGGAGACGCCGGTCACAGTGGCTCCGCACGAGGCGAAACCGCTCAACATATCGCTCAGCACCACCACGCCGGGCGACTACTCCGGCGACGTGACCATCTCAGCCGAAGGCTTCGACCCGCTGACCATAAGCGTTTCGGGCACGATGCTCGACCCAGAGAAATTCTACGTATCGTTTGAGGACAATAAGTTGCCCGCCGGTTCATACGTGGAGAGCAGCGACTGGTTGCTGGCAGAGACAGGTATGGCCGCCAAGGGCAATGCCTATTTCCTGAAGAACAAATCACAGAACAAGGACGACAAGTTCGTCACCCCACTGCTCAACGTGGCTGAGGGCGAGAAGCTCAGCGTGGACGTGGCAAGGGGATATTACACCTCGACGGGCGAGGGATGCTACCTCAACGTATATTATTCTGACGACCGCGAGAACTGGACCCTGGCACGCAAGATTACGGCAACGGAGATGAGCGGCGAGAAGGAAGGCACATACGGCCACTACGAGGGCAAGCTCACCACATTCGACATCACTGGCATACCTGCCGGAAACCATTACATCGGCTTCGGTGCGGGATATGTATTCATCGACAACATCTACGGATTCAAGTTGCAGCCGGTGGCACACGACTGGAAGATTTCCAACAGCAACATTCCGGCCAACGGCATGGTGAACAACAAATACACCGCCACAGCTTCATTATTCAACATCAATGCCGCCGACGAAGAGGCCGGCTCATACACGGCAACACTCTACCTGAACGACGAGGCTGTGGTTACAGCCGAGGCAGGAAAGCTGTCGGCCGGCAACGACTCCACATTCGTATTCACATTCACGCCCCACGAGACCGGCACGTATCAGGCATACATAGAATTCAAGGCCACTGCCGACGGACACACGGCAAAGACCGCCACAGCGGAGGTGAAGATCGGCGAAGAGTTTGCATCGAAGACCATCCAGGTGGGCAACGGAACCGCCACGAGCTACGACACACCTATCAGCTGGTGGAACGCCGACAATGCGCTGGGCGGACAGAGCGATATCCTCTACAAGGCTGCCATGCTGCAGGAATACGGACTGAAAGAGGGCGAGAGAATCACATCCGTAACCTATAGCGGAAAGGCATTGACGAGCAAGGACTTCACCTCGTTGTCGCTCGATGCCTACGTGGGAATGGTTGACGGCACAGGATATACGAACAACGACAAGACAGACGGTCTGCAGCATATCTCCCTGATAAACAAGGAGGCATTCTCCGTGAAGCAGGACGAGGAATACACCACCACGATAACGTTCAACGAACCGCTCGTATGGGACGGCAGCACATCATTGCGTGTATATACCGACGTAACTTCAAACGGCAACCGCCAATACGTGAAGATTAACTATCCGCTGGATGCCACATACAAGACGGCAGGCTACAAGAAGGGCAGCGCTTCAAGCTTCGACAATGCCAACACGCCTATCGCATACATCGGCGTGGAGATTGACCCGATGACCGTTTCGGGCAGCGTGACGAGCAAGGGCAACGTCGTGGCAGGAGCCAAGATAATGCTGACAAGCGGTGACGTGCTCTACTCCGGTTCTACTGCCGAGGACGGCACATACTCCATCAACGTGATACAGACTGGCAAGAAATACAAGATGCAGGTGACTGCCGAGGGCTACGTGGACTATGAAGAGACTGACTCCCTGGACGTTTCGGCAGGAGCTGTAAAGAACATCGAACTGACTAAGGCCACCGTGAATGTAGACGGTAAGGTGGTATACAAGGAGGCCGGTCTGGCTGGCGCCACAGTGACTCTCTCCGAGGGCGAGACCGTGGCATACAGCG
>USSF01000009.1 GCA_900557405.1 uncultured Prevotella sp. | reverse complement strand
AGAAGTATTGCCGTTTCAAGAAGAGCGGTATTAAGTATATCGACTATAAGGATCCTGAGTTCCTGAAGAAGTTCCTGAACGAGCAGGGTAAGATTCTTCCTCGTCGTATCACCGGAACATCTCTGAAGTATCAGCGTCGTGTGGCACAGGCTGTTAAGCGTGCTCGCCAGATTGCACTGCTTCCTTACGTAACTGACTTGATGAAATAATTAAGAGGAGGATTACAGAATGGAAATAATACTGAAAGAAGATATTATCGGCTTGGGATTCAAGAACGATATCGTGAATGTAAAGTCTGGTTATGGCCGTAACTACCTCATCCCACAGGGAAAGGGTGTTATCGCATCTGAGTCTGCAAAGAAGGTACTCGCTGAGAATCTGAAGCAGCAGGCTCGCAAGCTCGAGGCTATCAAGGCTGAGGCTCAGAAGAAGGGCGAGGCTCTGAACGGCGTAGAGGTTGTTGTAGAGATGAAGGTTTCTGCCAACGGCGTGACTTACGGTTCTGTAAATGCTGCTCTCGTGGCTGAGGAACTGAAGAAGAAGGGCTTCGACATCGATCGCAAGATTATCACTATGCGCGAGGCTAAGAAGCTCGGCGATTACTCTGCAACTGTACACTTCCACAAGGAGGTTACAGTAGAGGTTCCTGTAAAGGTTATCGCTGAGAACCAGGTTGTAGAGGCTCCGGTTGAGGCTCCTGTAGAGGAAGCTCCAGCAGCAGTTGAGGAGGCTCCGGCAGCTGAGTAATCAATAGAAAATTATTGGTAAAAATATAATCCCGGTAAATATGACGAAGTTCATGTTTGCTGGGATTTTTTGTTTAAATCATCATCACTATGAAACTGAGAATCACCCTATTGTCATTCCTCTTGTCGTTTGTTGCCATTATGCCCGTTTCGGCAGTCAAGAAACCAATGGTTGAGGGACAGAAGTTGGCGGCACTGCACACCATTACGGAGGATGCCGCACGTGCACATGTGTATTTCCTTGCCGACGACCTGCTTGAGGGCAGGGAGGCAGCGCTGCGCGGGTCAATGATAGCCCGTCAGTATATCATATCAAGGCTTAGGGAGGCTGGGGTGAAGCCGTTAATTGGTGATTCCTATATGCAGCCGTTTGAGGCATGTGGCGTGAATATGCTTCACCGCCGTCCGCGCTATTATGTGGAAACGGATTCCATTGCCAAGATAAAGAAGCAGGAGTATTGTTCGATGAATCTTGCCAATGTGTTGGCGGCAATCCCTGGAGAGATAGCCGATGAATATGTGGTCATAGGGGCGCATTTCGACCATGAGGGGATGAATCCGCAGCTGCATGGCGACAAAATATACAATGGGGCCGACGACAATGCTTCGGGTGTGAGCGCTGTGCTGCAGATCATGAAGGCGTTTGCCTCAAGCGGAGTGAAGCCGAAGCGCACGGTGGTTTTCGCCTTTTGGGATGGTGAGGAATATGGTTTGCTCGGTTCCCGCTATTTTACCGGCAATTTCAAGGATATGGACAAGGTGAAGGGCTATATCAATTTTGACATGGTGGGTGGTAACAACCGTGCGGACGATCCTTCGTATTTCGTCCTTCTGTTTACAGAGGCGCATCCCGAATACGGCGAATGGCTGCGCAATGACATAAAGACATATTCGCTCACGCTCAATCCCGAATATAAGCCCTGGGACAATCCCGTGGGTGGTAGCGACCAGGGGTCCTTTGCCCGAAGGGGCGTGCCTGTGGTGTGGTATCATACTGATGCACAGCCTCATTATAATCATCCGTCGGACGAGCCGTCCACAATAAATTATACTAAGCTTGCGGATATAACGCGTGCTTCGTTCCTTACGGCATGGCGCATGGCAAATGAAACATTGAAGTGATTTGATTTATGGAGAGACGTGCTGTAGTGATGGGGGCCACGTCGGGCATCGGTATGGAGGTGGCAAGGCTGCTTGCACGGAGCGGTTGGATTGTAGGCATTGCCGGCCGACGGGTTGACCGGCTCCTTGAAGTGGAAGCGTCAGAGAATAACATCTTGTGCCATAAGGCGATAGACGTTACCAGTGGTGATGCTCCCGGACTATTGGCTGAACTTATTGAAGAATTGGGCGGAATGGATCTCTATTTCCATAGTTCCGGTATCGGTTGGCAGAACAATCTGCTCGATGAGGAGAAGGAAATCAGAACCGTTGAGACCAATGGCGTAGGTTTCGTTAGGATGGTGGATGCTGCATTCAACTGGTTTTCCGCCCGTGCTGCCGGCGGAGAAAATCCTTCAGGCATAGCCTCCGTATCGTCCGCCAAACCATTCCGTATAGCCTGCATCACATCGATTGCCGGAACAAAGGGGCTTGGTGCCGCTCCGGCGTATTCTGCCACCAAGCGTATGCAGAACCATTATCTTGAAAGTCTTTCGCAGTTGGCACGGATGCGCCGGTTGCCGATCCGCATTACCGACATACGGCCAGGCTTCGTGGCTACCGACCTCATTTCGGGCAGCAGTTATCCTTTGCAGCTCCGTGCTGCAGATGTGGCGCGCCATATCGTCCGTGCAGTGGAGCGTGGCAGTCATGTAGTAACCATAGACTGGCGTTACGCCATCCTCGTGTTCTTCTGGCGCCTCATCCCCCGTTGGCTATGGATCAGGTTGAGAATCACGGGCAGATGATAAATAGATTTATGTTCTGATAACAAGGATTATATTAAAATTTATATGATTTTAAGTTGACCATTGTTTTATCAAATTCGATTGCAATAATTGATTTTCAATGATTTTATGGCAATATTAAACCTCAATCGGTCATTAGGACGTTTAATGTATCTTTTTCCTGACTGCTTGCAGTCTATTGCTTTTTATATGGCGTTTTTTTGCCCGTTCCACTTACGGAGCTTTGTGTTAGGGTTGAAGTGGACAATGGCGTATTCCTTTTACATTTCCATTGGCTCCAGCTGAAACCAGGCCACGAGGGGCAGGTGGTCGCTGAATCCGCCGATATGCTTGTAGCCGTAGTATGTGCGGAAGGGCTTCACCTCGCCGTAGAGTTCGTCTTTCTCGAGGAGGAAGGGCAGGTCGTTGAGCAGACATCCACGATAGAGTGGGAGTGTGGAGCCGCTTATGAGAATGTGGTCGATAGACGACCATATCCCCTGGTATTTGTATGTGCCGCGGGCGCCGTGGGTGCCTTTTATGCCGGCTGAAATTTCGGTCATGCCGTTGGCTGCGAGGTATTGCAGCGACTTGTCGCGCGATTCGTCGTTGAAGTCGCCCGAGATGATTATCTTTGGATGGGGATGCAGGGCGCGGATGGAGTCCACCGACTGCATCAGGCGCTGCATCACTGCCATGCGGTAGGGGATGGTGGGGCGCTTGCCGGAGAAACGGCTCGGGGCATGGAGCACGAACACGTGGAGCGTGTCGCCGCTTATCACTTCGCCCGAGACATAGAGTATGTCTCTCGTGGGGCGCATCTTCTTGAGTGGCTTTATACGGAGCGGATAGGAATTGATGAGGCGGAATGTCATGGGCGAATACATCAGTGCCACGTTGATGCCGCGCACGTCGGGCGAGTGGGTCATCACGTATTCATAGCGCAGGGAGCGCAACTGCGAGCGTCTGGTGAGATAGTGCAAAACAGTGTCGTTCTCCACTTCGCAGAGAGCTATCAGGTCTGGCGGAACCACAATCCCGTCTTCGTTTTCGCGGCTGCAGGCAATCAGTTCTTTGGATATGTTACGCAGCTTGCGCCAGAATTTGTAGCTGTTCCAGCGTCGTGGGCTCTCGGCCGTGTATTCCGTGTCCTGCTTCTGCGGGTCGTGCACGCAATCGAAGAAGTTTTCGCAGTTGAGCTGCACGAATGTGAAAATGCTGAGTAATATAGGGCAGACCATGCTTGAGGATGTCGTTTTTCTTATAGGGATATTTTTCTATAAACATTTATTAGGTATTCGCAGAGAGGAAAAACTGTATAATTTTCATTTGTTTGCCGCCAGGTTCCGGCGTATTTTCGTGAGATACGCCTTCATGCCTTCGGAGTCTTTTGATTTTATGATTTTGAGCAGTTCGCCCATCTCGGCTTCAATCTTTTCTATCTGACCTGGCGTGTGTGGATTGAAGAGGATTTCCTGCAGCAGGTAGTCGTCTTCGCCCAACACGCCCTTTGCTATGCGCATGTGTCGCTTGAATGTGGTTCCGGGAGCATCCTGATGCTTCATCACGGCGGCGAAGACGAAGGTGCTGACGAATGGGATGCTCAGCGAGTAGGCAACGGTCTTGTCGTGTTCTTCGAATGAGTATTCGTATATGTTCAGGCCGATGCCGCTGTAGAGGTCTTTGAAGAAAATCCTGCCCATGTAGTCGCCCTCGTTTATTATTATGGCGTTCTCCTCGGAGAGTTGGTTGAGATTGGCGAAGGTGGGGCCGAACATTGGGTGGGTAGACACGTAGCGGTGGCGGCATGCATCGTAGTATTCCTTCAGTCCGGTCTTCACTGACGATATGTCGCTCAGTATGCAATCGTCCGGCAGATAGGGCATTACTTCGTTGAATGCCGTAATGGTGTATTTAACGGTTACGGCGTTTATCACGAGTTCCGGCTTGAAGTCCCTGATTTCTTCCGGTGAGGTGAATCGCAGGGTGTTGTATGTAAACTTGAGCCTTTGGGGGGCTTTTTCATATACTGCTGTTTCGTGGTTGAAGCTGAGCAGGTCGAGAAAGAAGCTCCCCATTTTTCCGGCTCCCAATACGAGTATTCTCATTGTGTTACGGATGATTTTGGTGGTGTCCTTATTTCCTGTTTATTATCTCAATCTGCTGTCTGACAGACTCTTCGTGTATCGCTTCGAAGATTTCCTTGATGAATTTTGCGTCCATGCCGCAGAGCGAACCCTGTGCGCCGCGTTTGTCGAGGATTTCGTTGTAGCGCGATGTCTGCAACACGGTCATGTTGTGCTCCTTCTTGTATTGTCCGATTTCCCGGCTCACCCTCATGCGTTTTGACAGCAGGTCCATCAGGTTGTTGTCGAGTTCGTCAATCTGCTTCCTCAGTTCGTTGATACCCTCGGTGGTTACTGTCTTGTTTCGGATTATGAGCAGACTGAGGATATAGTCGAGCACTTCGGGGGTGACCTGCTGATTGGCGTCGCTCCATGCCTTGTCGGGGTTGCAGTGAGTTTCCACTATCAGTCCGTCGAACCCCAGGTCCATCGCCTGCTGGCAGAGTGGGGCGATGAGCTCGCGGCTACCTCCGATATGGCTCGGGTCGCAGATTATCGGCAGGTCAGGGATTCGTCGGCGTAACTCTATGGGAATCTGCCACATGGGCTGGTTACGGTAAATCTTTTTCTCATAGCTCGAAAAGCCGCGGTGTACTGCCGCTATGCGCTTTATTCCGGCCTGGTTGATGCGCTCCATCGCACCAATCCAAAGCTCGAGGTCGGGGTTCACGGGGTTCTTTACGAACACGGGTATGTCCCTTCCTCTGATGCTGTCGGCTATAGCCTGCATTGCAAAGGGGTTTGCTGTGGTCCGCGCACCGATCCAGAGAATGTCGATGCCGTATTTCAGTGCGAGCTCTACGTGTTCCGGTGTAGCCACTTCGGTTGTGATAGCCATTCCGGTTTCCTCTTTCACTCGTTTCATCCATGGCAGTGCTTCCTCGCCGTTTCCTTCGAATCCACCGGGTTTTGTGCGCGGTTTCCATACGCCGGCGCGGAATATGTGGCAGCCCTTTGAGGCGAGCTGGCGTGCTGTTGTCATCACTTGCTCTTCAGTTTCAGCAGAGCATGGACCAGCTATCACGAAGGGCCTCTCGCCGTCGCAGTGCAGGTCTAATGGTTTCAAATCCAATTCCATAATGTGTATTTGCCTTATACTTGGTTGTCAATGATGTTAGTTAACTCATGTCCGCCTGCTTTCGCAGACGGTGTCTTGTTGTGCAGTACAGCCCGTCATGACTATATCTGCAGACTCTTGACGCTTACTGTCGTAAAGCTCTTTCCGGTTGCTTTTTCCGCTTCCTTTATCTTTCTTTCCTTAAGCCTCGTTATTCTATCAACGGCATTTTTCAGTTTTTCTTGCTTTGCACACAAAGAAATTCTTATATATCTTTTGCCGTTGGCTCCGAAAATGTGGCCTGGGGTGATGAAAACCCTTGCTTCGTGGAGCAGGATTTCCGTCAGTTCCTCGGCATCCGCGTATGAGTCGGGAATCCTTCCCCACAGGAACATTCCCACCTGTGCGGGGTCGTAAGAGCAGCCAAGCTGCTGCAAGATTTCCTCAGCGTATCTGCGCCTTCCGGCGTATGTTGTGATGTTCGCCGTGTTGTGCCATTGATTGTCGTTGGCATAAGCTGTTGCGGCAGCGAGCTGTATGGCCCTGAACGTGCCCGAATCGATGTTGCTCTTCACCCGCAGAATCCATTTTATGAAGGTGCTGTTGGATGCGCACATGCCCACGCGCCAGCCGGGCATGTTGTGGCTCTTGCTCATGGAGTTGAGCTCTATGCAGCATTCCTTTGCGCCATCTACCTGCAGCAGCGACATCGGATGGCTGTTGAGGATGAAGGAGTAGGGGTTGTCGTTTACTACTACGATGCCGTGTCTTTTTGCAAACCCCACCAGTTTCCGGTATGTCTCCATCCGGGCGTTTGCACCGGTGGGCATGTTCGGGTAGTTCGTCCACATCAGCCGCACGCGGCTCAGGTCCATCTTCTCCAGTTCCTCGAAGTCAGGTTGCCAGGAGTTTTCGGCGCGGAGGTTGTATTTCACAACTTCCGCACCGAGGATTCTGCTTAACGAGGTGTATGTGGGATAGCCGGGGTCGGGCACGAGCACTTTGTCGCCAGGGTTCACGAAGGCGAGCGTGATGTGCAGTATTCCTTCCTTGCTGCCTATGAGGGGCTGGATTTCGCTGGTTGCATCTAAGTCTACACCGAACCATCTTCTGTAGAATCCTGCCATCGCATCCTTCAGCTCGGGCGTGCCACACGTGGGCTGGTAGCCGTGGGCGGACTCCTGTCGGGCCACTTCGCAGAGCGTGTCGATAGTCTGCTTCGACGGCGGCATGTCGGGGCTGCCGATGGCGAGACTGATTACGTCAAGTCCCTCATGGTCCATCTTCGCCACTTCCTTCAGTTTGCGGCTGAAGTAGTATTCCTTTACCAGCGAGAGTCTTCTGGCCGGCTGTATCATTTTCTTTGTGTCTGTTTGTGTCATCTTTGTATTCTCCTTGATTTATGTATCTGTATGTTATGGACTTTGCCGTCTTGATTCAGTCCTCGGTGTGTCGGCAGCAGGATGGCGGTATGTCCATAAAATGAAAATCCCCGCCTCATTGCTTGGGCGGGGACTGTATCGGTATGGCTATATTTCTTCGGATTCAAAATACGAGTTGAACTCTACACGCAACTTCCCGCCTTGCACGTCCATGCAAAGTAGTAGTAATAATAATTTGAAATTGCGAATAATACGTTCATGATTTGTTCTGATATTAATTGTTATGGTGCAAAAGTATAACTATTTTTCGTAATGACAAAACAAATCGAAAGAAATATTGGAATGAGACATGCATAATGTTATTATTGCTTTCTTTGCTATGCGGTGTAAACGTTTGCGTATTGGTAAATGAAAAGTGTGGATATGCTTGGTTAATTCTATGTGTTTTTACAATTTATTTATTGATAATACAAAGAATGTAATATAAAATATGTATCTTTGCAGACAATTGTATCATTCAAATTTATTTAATCAAATAAAATATTTATGTATTTTATCCTATTTATCACCGTAATCTTGACGGCAGTTGTATTGGTCGTGGGAGCATACGTGGTTGCAAAACTCGTAGGTCCTCGTTCGTACAATCCTGTGAAGGGGCAGCCATTTGAGTGCGGTATTCCTACACGCGGAACTTCGTGGTTGCCGATGCATGTTGGATACTACCTCTTTGCCATTCTCTTCCTGATGTTCGATATCGAGACAGTGTTCCTGTATCCATGGGCTGTGGCAGTCAAGCAGTTTGGACCGATGGCCTTGTGCAGCATCGGTTTCTTCCTGTTAGTATTAGTGTTTGGCCTGGCGTATGCTTGGCGGAAAGGAGCGTTGGAATGGAAGTAAGAAAACCCGTTATCAAGAGTATTCCTTACGACGAGTTTAAGGACAACGAGACGCTTGAGAAGATTGTTGAGCAGCTCCATGAGGGCGGATGCAACGTGGTGCTCGGCTCGCTCGACCAGGTTATCAACTGGGGACGAAGCAACTCCTTGTGGTCATTGACCTTCGGTACCAGTTGCTGTGGTATCGAGTTCATGTCTGTGGGTTGTGCCCGTTATGACTTCTCCCGTTTCGGCTTCGAGGTAACTCGTAACTCACCTCGCCAAGCCGACCTCATCATGTGTGCAGGAACCATCACCAATAAGATGGCACCGGTTTTCAAACGCTTGTACGACGAGATGGCAGAGCCTAAGTATGTAGTGGCTGTGGGTGGATGTACCATCAGCGGTGGTCCGTTCAAAAAGAGCTACAACGTGGTTCGTGGCATCAGCGAGCTTGTACCGGTTGATGTTTATGTGCCAGGATGTCCACCACGTCCTGAGGCAATCCTCTATGGCATGATGCAGCTGCAGCGCAAGGTGAAGATCGAGAAATTCTTTGGTGGCGCAAACCACAAGATGACCAAGGAGGAGAAGGAACTCTCAATGAGCAAGGGCGGACTTCGCGGCTTGAGCAACGAGAACCTTCAGGATTCACAGAAGCTCGGTCATCCGGAGCCAATCATCGTTACCGATGTGCCGGCGGACTTCAAGTGCGGCGACTTGGCAAACGATGCAGAGAAAACTCAAACCGTATAATATAATAAGGTATAAGACATGAAACTGAATAATATTGAACTCACATTCGAGGACTTCGCCCGTGAGATGGCAAAGCTGAAGAACGAGAAACATTTCGACTACCTTGTTACCATAATCGGTGAGGACTTCGGCGAAGAAGGTCTCGGATGTATCTACATCCTCGAGAATACAGAGAACAACGAACGATGCTCCGTACGCACAATAGCAAAGAAGGTGGACGGCAGCGACGTAATACCTACAGTAATAAACCTTTGGAAGAGTGCTGACCTGCTTGAACGTGAGGTCTTCGACTTCGTAGGCATCAAGTTCCTCGGTCATCCAGACATGCGCCGTCTCTTCCTGCGCACTGACTTCAAGGGGCACCCATTGCGTAAGGACTTTGACATGAGTCCGGAGGCAAACAAGTTCCCTCTGACAGACGAACCGGAGAGCGACTATACCGTAGAGTATAATCTCGATGCTGATGGTCACCTTACAGAAACAAAGCACCGCTTGTTTACTGATGATGACTATGTTGTTAACATCGGTCCTAACCACCCGTCAACACACGGTGTGCTCCGTCTGCAGACAGTCATCAACGGTGAGACTGTAAAGCGTATCTATCCACACCTCGGGTATATCCACCGTGGTATAGAGAAAATGTGGGAAGGTATGACATATCCTCAGACCCTGGCATTGACCGACCGTCTGAACTACCTCTCGGCAATGATGCACCGTCACGCACTTGTAGGTGTCATCGAGGAGGCTATGGGTATAGAACTGTCTGACCGCATCCGATACATCCGTACTATCATGGATGAGTTGCAGCGTATCGACAGCCACTTGCTGTTCCTTGGCTGTACAGCCCAGGACCTTGGAGCCCTTACGGCATTCCTCTACTGCATGCGTGACCGTGAACATGTGCTCAACGTTATGGAAGAGACAACAGGTGGACGCCTTATCATGAACTACTACCGTATCGGTGGACTGCAGGCTGATATAGATCCGAACTTCGTGGAGAACACAAAGAAGCTCTGTAAGTATCTTCGTCCGAAGATTCAGGAGTATCTTGACGTGTTCGGTGACAACGTCATAACACACAACCGTCTTGTTGGCGTTGGTCCTATGGACAAAGAGAACTGTATCAACTACGGTGTTACAGGTCCTGCAGGACGTGCTGCCGGTTGGAAGAACGATACCCGTAAGCGCCATCCATACGATATGTATGACAAGGTGGAGTGGAATGAAATCACTATGACAGGCTGCGACTCAATGGACCGTTACTATGTTCATATCAAGGAGCTTTATCAGAGTCTTGATATCATAGAGCAGCTCATTGATAACATCCCAGAGGGTGAGTTCTACATCAAGCAGAAGCCTATCATCAAGGTTCCTGAGGGACAGTGGTATTTCTCTGTAGAGGGAGCCAGCGGCGAGTTCGGTATCTATCTTGACTCACGTGGTGACAAGAGCCCGTATCGTATGAAGATGCGACCAATGGGACTTACCCTTGCAGGAGCTCTCGACCCAATGCTTCGTGGACAGAAGATAGCCGACCTCATCACTACCGGTGCAGCCATCGACTTCGTAATCCCTGACCTCGACAGATAAACGAGTTAAGAATTAAGATTTAAGAATTAAGAATTGAGAGTTCTCGCCTTGAAGCGGGGATAATTCTAAATTCAAAACTCTAAACTCTAAAATAAAATTATGTTTGACTTTAGTATAATAACAACATGGTTCGACGCTCTTCTCCGTCAGACTCTCGGTCTTGGGGATTTTCTGTCGATACTTATCGAGTGTGTGCTGGTTGGCGTTCTGCTCCTTGCGGGCTATGCCGTGCTGGCAATCATCTTGATATTCATGGAGCGTAAGGTGTGTGCCTACTTCCAGTGCCGTCTCGGTCCGATGCGAGTAGGTCCTTGGGGAGTATTCCAGGTGTTCGCCGACGTGCTCAAGATGCTCATCAAGGAAATCTTTGTTGTGGACAAGGCCGACAAGCTGCTTTACTTCATTGCTCCTTTCCTTGTAATCATCGCTTCTGTAGGAACATTCTCGTTCCTGCCTTGGAACAATGGTGCTGAAGTGCTCAACTTCAATGTAGGCATCTTCTTGCTGACAGCCGTTTCAAGTATCGGCGTCATCGGAATCTTCCTCGCAGGATGGGCAAGTAACAACAAGTATAGTGTCGTTTCCGCTATGCGTGGTGCCGTACAGCTCATCTCATACGAGATGTCTCTCGGTCTGTGTCTGATAACAGCCGTTATTCTTACAGGCACAATGCAGATTTCCGGTATAGTAGAGGCTCAGACAGGTCCTTGGAACTGGCTGATATTCAAAGGTCACGTACCTGCTATTATAGCATTCCTCGTGTTCCTCGTAGCTGGTAACGCAGAGGCAAACCGTGGCCCGTTCGACTTGGCAGAGGCTGAGAGTGAGCTTACCGCCGGTTACCACACCGAGTATTCTGGTATGGGATTCGGATTCTACTATCTGGCAGAGTACCTTAACCTTTTTGTAGTTTCAGGAGTTGCCACAACAGTATTCCTCGGAGGCTGGGCACCTGTAAATATCGGTATCGAAGGCTTCGATGCTGTGATGAACTACATTCCGGGCATCGTATGGTTCCTCGGCAAGACATTTGCTGTGGTATGGCTTTTGATGTGGGTGCGTTGGACATTCCCACGTCTTCGTATCGACCAGATACTGAAGCTCGAGTGGAAGTACCTCATGCCTCTATGTCTCATCAACCTTGTGCTCATGACAATCATCGTGGCATTCGGCTGGCACTTTTAATTAAAGGAGGAAAAGAAAGATATGGAAGATAACAAGAAATCATATTTCGGAGAAATAGGTTCTGCGATGAAGACTCTTGCTGTTGGTATGAAGACCACACTTGTGGAATACTTCACACCTAAGAGTACAGAGCAGTATCCGGAGAACCGTAAGACCACTCTCCACATATCGGCACGCCACCGCGGCCGCCTTGTCTTTACTCGTGATGAGAACGAGAACTACAAGTGCGTAGGCTGTACTCTCTGTGAGAAGGCATGTCCAAACGATTCTATAAAGATTTTGACTGAAATGGTTGAAGACCCGGAGACGGGTAAGAAGAAGCGCAAGCTGGTTGACTACCAGTACGACCTTGGCGACTGCATGTTCTGTGAGCTTTGTGTCAATGCTTGTAACTTTGGTGCAATCCATTTCACGAACGATTTCGAGAATGCCGTGTTCGACCGCGAAAAGCTCGTGCTTCATCTTGATAAGGAGGTTTATAAGGGAGGTAGCCTTCCAAACCTCATTGACGGTGGCGCACCAATGGAAATCGGTAAGTTTAACACCAAAACAAAATAAGGAGGACAAGTAAGAAATGGCTAATATAATAATGTTTGGCATCTTTGCTGTAGTCATCTTAGGCTCAGCTGTGATGTGTGTAGCTACAAAGCGCATCATGCGTGCTGCTACATTCCTGCTCTTCGTCCTCTTCGGCGTTGCGGGACTTTATTTCATCCTCGACTATACATTCCTGGGTGCTGCGCAGATAAGTATCTATGCCGGAGCTTTGACGATGATGTATATCTTCGCCATCCAGCTTGTTGGCAAGCGCACTCTGCAGGGACTCGTTGAGCATGTAAAAGGCAGCAAGGCTGTTGGAGCAGCCCTTGTCACATTGGCTGGTTTCCTCACTGTTGCCGTTGTACTGTTGAAGAACGAGTTCTTGTTCAAGGCATGTGAGATGGCAGATGCAGAGGTTCCGATGGACGTAATCGGTACAGCTCTTGTTGGAAGCGACAAGTATCAGTATGTTCTTCCGTTCGAGTTCATCTCAGTATTCCTGCTGGCATGTATCATCGGTGGAATTGTTGTTGCACGTAAAGATAAGGAGGATAAGTAATTATGGTACCAGTACAATGTTATTTTGTGCTTAGCGCACTGTTGTTCTTCATCGGCGTTTACGGATTCGTTACACGTCGTAACCTGATAGCGATGCTTATCTCCGTAGAGCTTGTGCTCAACGCTGTAGACATCAACTTCGCTGCATTCAACCGTCTGTTGTTCCCTGGCGAGTTTGAGGGCTTCTTCATGACTCTCTTCTCTATGGGTGTGAGCGCAGCCGAGAGTGCCGTTGCTATTGCTATTGTTATTAATGTTTACCGTAATTTCCACAGCGATCAGGTGAACAGTATTGAAAACATGAAATATTAATAAGTTATGGATTATACATATTCATTGTTGATACTTCTCTTGCCATTGCTGAGTTTTCTCGTCATTGGCTTGCCCGACTTCGCGGGAAACAAGTATGCATGGTCGCATAAGGCAGCAGGACTTATCGGAACCTGTTCTATCGGTCTGGTAACGGTGCTGAGCTATATCACTGCTTTCCAGTACTTCATGGCTCCGCGTCTTGCCGACGGTACGTTTGCGACAATTGTACCATATAACTATACATGGTTGCCACTCGGCTCACTTCACTTCGACCTCGGAATCCTTCTGGATCCTATCTCTGTGATGATGCTGATTGTCATCTCTACTGTTAGTTTCATGGTGCATATCTATTCATTCGGTTATATGCACGGCGAGAAGGGATTCCAGCGCTACTACGCTTTCCTTTCCCTCTTCACCATGTCAATGCTCGGACTTGTACTTGCCACAAACATCTTCCAGATGTATATGTTCTGGGAGCTTGTGGGAGTAAGTTCATATCTGCTCATCGGTTTCTACTATGGACTTCATGCTGCCGTACATGCCAGCAAGAAGGCGTTCATCGTAACCCGTTTTGCTGATATGTTCTTCCTCATCGGTATTCTGATTTTCGGTTACTACACAGGTTCGTTCAACTTCTCGTTCACCGGAACAGAGGTACAGATAGCAGAAGGCATGACAGCCTTTACCCAGTGTGATGCTTCACGTGCAGCTGCTGCCGGCGGTTTCATCCTGCCTACAGCTCTTGTTCTGATGTTCATCGGTGGTGCTGGTAAGTCAGCCATGTTCCCTCTCCACATCTGGTTGCCAGATGCCATGGAGGGTCCTACTCCTGTATCTGCCCTCATCCATGCTGCAACCATGGTTGTTGCCGGAGTAGTACAGATAGCACGTCTGTTCCCAATATGGATTGAGTATGCTCCACAGGCAATGGAAATCGTTGTTTACGTAGGTGCTTTCACTGCATTCTATGCAGCTGCTGTAGCCTGTGCACAGAGCGACATCAAGCGTGTGCTTGCCTTCTCGACAATCTCTCAGATTGCCTTCATGATGGTAGCCCTCGGTGTATGTCTGCCAGGTCATCATGGAGCTGTGCTTGACAACCACGCACAGCTTGGCTATATGGCTTCATTGTTCCACCTCTTCACCCACGCCATGTTCAAGGCTTGCTTGTTCCTTGGTGCCGGTTGTATCATCCATGCTGTACACTCCAACGAGATGTCGGCAATGGGAGGACTTAAGAAGTACATGCCAATCACTCACGCTACCTTCCTCATCTCATGTCTTGCCATTGCAGGTATTCCGTTCTTCTCAGGTTTCAGTTCTAAGGACGAGATTATCACAGCATGCTTTGAGCATTCAGCATTCATAGGATGGTGGATGACAGGTGTGGCAGCCATGACAGCGTTCTATATGTTCCGTTTGTACTACGGTATCTTCTGGGGTACAGAGAACAAGGAACTTCATGCTCACCACACTCCACACGAGGCACCGCTTACTATGACCTTCCCACTCATTTTCTTGAGTATTATCACAGTAGGAGTCGGTGTGTTCACCACACTTGGAGGCTTCCTTGATTGGAGCTGGGCAAGTTTCGGTGAGATTGTAAGTGCGGCAGGAACAGCTTATACAGTACATTTCGATCCTCAGGTGGCAGCCACTTCAACGGTAATAGCCATCATCTCCATAGCTCTTGCCACCTATATATATAAAGGTGAGAAGCAGCCTGTTGCCGATAAGCTCTACAAGACGTTCCCACGTCTTCACCGCTGGGCATACAAGCGTTTCTATATGGACGAGGTTTATATGTTCGTTACCCATAAGATTCTGTTCCGTTTCGTAAGTAAGCCAGTACAGTGGATTGATGAGCACATCATCAACGGTCTTATCGACTTTACTGCTTGGGGAGCTAATGAGGCAGGTGAGACCCTGCGTCCATGGCAGAGCGGCGATGTTCGCCAGTATGCAGTATGGTTCCTCACAGGTACAGTAGCATTAACATTAGTATTACTTAGCATATTATAACGAGATATGAGTATATTAAGTGTATTCGTAGTAATTCCAGTATTGATGCTGCTCGGCCTTTGGGCTGCCCGCGACGTCAAACAGGTTCGCACAGTGATGGTCATCGGATCATCAATGCTGCTTGCAATGTCCGTATGGCTGACATTGCATTTCGTAGGCGAGCGTGCTGCAGGAAACACTGAGGAGATGATTCTTCAGGCATCCACAGTATGGTTCGCACCTCTCCACATCAGCTATGCTGTCGGTGTTGACGGCATCTCTGTTGTAATGCTTCTGCTTTCAAGCATCATCGTGTTCACCGGAACATTCGCTTCTTGGAAGCTCAAGCCTCTGACCAAGGAGTTCTTCATGTGGTTCACACTGCTCTCCACCGGAGTATATGGTTTCTTCATCAGCATCGACCTCTTCACGATGTTCATGTTCTATGAGGTAGCCCTTATCCCTATGTACCTTCTTATCGGTTACTGGGGTTCCGGTCGTAAGGAGTATGCAGCAATGAAGCTTACTCTTATGCTTATGGGAGGTTCCGCTCTCATCATCCTCGGATTGGTAGGTATCTACTTCTTCAATGGAGGTACCACAATGAACATCCTTGAGATAGCACACAACAACCATATCCCGGCAGCGGTACAGAACGTACTCTTCCCATTCGTATTCATCGGATTCGGAGTCTTGGGTGCCCTGTTCCCATTCCACACATGGTCACCTATCGGTCACGGTTGTGCGCCTACATCAGTATCTATGCTCCATGCCGGAGTATTGATGAAGCTTGGAGGTTATGGCTGTTTCCGTATCGCAATGTTCCTGTTGCCTCATGCAGCACAGGATTTGGCTTGGATATTCCTTATCCTTACCACAATCTCTGTTGTTTACGGAGCGTTCTCAGCATGTGTTCAGACCGACCTTAAGTTCATCAATGCTTATTCATCAGTGTCACACTGTGGATTGGTGCTCTTCGCCCTTCTGATGATGACAAAGGTAAGCTGCACAGGAGCAATCCTTCAGATGCTTTCTCATGGACTTATGACGGCACTCTTCTTTGCCCTCATCGGTATGATTTACGGACGTACCCACACTCGTGACATCCGTAAGTTGGGTGGATTGATGAAGATAATGCCATTCCTCTCTGTTGGTTATGTAATTGCTGGTTTGGCAAACCTCGGACTTCCTGGCTTCTCTGGCTTCATTGCTGAGATGACAATCTTTACAGGTTCGTTTGAGAATCCGGATATGTTCCATCGTTGCTGCACAGTAATCGCTATCACTTCAATCGTTGTGACAGCAGTTTACATCCTGCGTACCGTTGGCTTCATCCTCTTCGAGAAGGTGAAGGACGAGCATTACCTCACACTTACCGATGCCACTTGGGATGAGCGCTTTGCAGTATGCTGCCTTATCTTCTGTGTGGCAGGACTCGGAAGCTTCCCTCTCTGGGCAAGCAATGCCATCAGCGATGCTGTTGGTCCGATTCTCAATGTAGTAACAAACCTCTAATAAATCAGTAGGACAAGATATGGATTATAGTCAGTTTTTTAATATGATACCGGAAGCAGGACTTATTGCTGTTCTGGTAATAGTATTCCTCGCCGACCTCATTCTGAAGGGCGAGAAGAAACACTCTGTGCTGAGCCTGCTGACAGGCGCCCTTCTGGTGTGCCAGATTGGAGTATGCTTCCTTTCAGAGCCAGCTCAGGCTTTCGGAGGAATGTATGAGTCTACGCCAGCTGCCAATGTGATGAAGATTATTCTCACCATGGGTACACTCATTGTGTTCATCATGTCGCAGTCATGGGTAGAGCGCAAGGATGTCCTTAACAAGGAAGGCGAGTATTACGAGTTGCTCATAAGCACTCTGCTCGGTATGTATATGATGATTTCATCAGGCCACTTCATGATGTTCTTCCTCGGACTGGAGATGGCGAGTGTGCCAATGGCATGTCTCGTGGCATTCGACAAGTTCAAGCAGAACTCAGCAGAGGGAGCTGCGAAGTTCATCCTTACGGCAACCTTCTCAAGCGGTGTGATGCTTTATGGTATCTCCTTCATCTATGGAGCGGTAGGCACACTCTACTTCGGTGATGTAGCTTCTCAGATCAGTACCTCTCCTCTTACAATCATGGGACTCGTGTTCTTCTTCAGTGGATTAGGTTTCAAGATAAGCCTTGTACCGTTCCACTTCTGGACCGCCGACACCTATCAGGGTGCGCCAACTCCTGTTACGGGCTACCTTAGTGTAGTATCCAAGGGAGCAGCAGCTTTTGCGCTGATGGCAATCCTCGTAAAGGTTTTCGCTCCTATGTCAGAGTATTGGGAGTATCTGATGTACATCGTCATCGTGCTCACCATCACCGTTGCCAACCTCTTTGCCCTTCGTCAGAAGGAGTTGAAGCGATTCATGGCATTCAGTTCCATCTCACAGGCAGGATATATCATGCTTGCTGTAATCGGAGGCAGTGCTATGGGTCTTGCATCTCTGATGTACTATGTGCTCATCTATGTTGCAGCCAACATGGCAGTGTTCACTATCATCAATGTTGTTGAGATCCGTGGTGGTGGCAACACCAAGATGAACTGTTACGATGGATTCTATGAGACCAATCCAAAGCTCTCTTTCCTTATGACTTTGGCATTGTTCTCGCTTGCCGGAATCCCTCCGTTTGCGGGAATGTTCTGTAAGTTCTTCGTCTTCATGGCAGCAGCCAAGGGCGGTTCCACACTTGCATACGCAGTAGTATTCATAGCCTTGTTGAACACTGTACCGTCGCTCTACTATTATCTGAAGATAGTAAAGTGCATGTACATCAACAAGACCGATCAGCCATTGCCAACCTTCAAGAGCGACTGCAACACACGTCTCGCCCTTGCTTTGTGTACAGCCGGTGTATTGCTCTTCGGAGTATGCAGCTGCATCTATGACTGGCTTGCACAGGCAGCAGGAATGTAGTCGATGTAGAGGGAAAATATCCTTCATATAAAACGTCTGGAGCTTCTGGAATATCCTTTGGATTGTTTCCTTCAAGAGCTTCAGGCGTTTTTGTATTCTTGCGGGTTGGATTTCGTAGTTGCTTTGTCACGAATCAATAGGGCACTTGGAATGTATAATACAATTGTAGCGTGGGATGTATGGATGTGTCAGTAGCTTCTTGGTACGTCTTAATGCAAAAAAAAGGAAGAAGACATTTCTGCCTTCTTCCTATAAATCTTTTTGATTGTAATTTTCTGTTTCTTTGAGCGGTAAACGAGGCTCGAACTCGCGACCCCCAGCTTGGGAAGCTAGTGCTCTGCCAACTGAGCTATTACCGCATTCACCTTCTTGAGCCGATACCGGGATTCGAACCCGGGACCTACGCATTACGAATGCGTTGCTCTACCAACTGAGCCATATCGGCGACGCTTTACATCCTCCTGTTAAAGGAAATAGATGCCCTTTTCGTCAGATTCGGGTGCAAAGGTAACATTTATTTTTTGATACTCAAAATCTTTTGGAGGTTATTTTTGATACTTTTTTGTTTCTTCCAAAACTTTCTTCAAGTATTCGCCCGTTATGCTCTCTTTACATTCTGCCACCTCCTCTGGTGTGCCTGTGCAGACGAGTTCTCCTCCGGCGTTACCGCCATCAGGGCCAAGGTCGATAACGTAGTCTGCATATTTTATCACGTCCATGTTGTGTTCTATCACCAGGATGCTGTGGCCGCGCTTGATAAGAGAGTCGAAGGCCATAAGCAGTTTATGGATGTCATGGAAATGCAGACCCGTAGTAGGCTCGTCGAATATGAACAGGGTAGGGTCAGCTTTCTCCTGGCCGATGTAGTAGGCGAGCTTTACGCGCTGGTTTTCTCCGCCCGAAAGGGTGGATGAACTCTGTCCGAGCTTGATGTAGCCCAGTCCTACGCTGTCGAGCGGGGCAAGTCTCCTGACTATTTCCGACTGCTTGTTGGCCGTGAAGAATTCTATGGCCTCGCTCACGGTCATGTTGAGGATATCATCAATGTTCTTTCCGGCGAAGCGTACCTCGAGAATATCGTGCTTGAAGCGTTTGCCGTGACATGCGTCGCACTCCAGTTCAAGGTCTGCCATGAACTGCATCTCCACTGTTATTACTCCCGTTCCCTTGCATTCTTCGCATCTTCCGCCCTCGGTATTGAAAGAGAAATGTTTTGCCGTGAATCCCATTTGCTCTGACAGGGGCTGTTCTGCCATCAGTTGGCGTATGGCATCGTATGCCTTGACGTATGTCACGGGGTTTGAACGGGTGCTCTTGCCGATAGGGTTCTGGTCTACCATCTCCACATGTTTCACCATCTTTATGTCGCCCGATATTGATGAGTATTCGCCTGGCGGGTCTGCCACTTCGTCGAGCTGGCGTTTCAGGGCGGGGTATAGGATCCCCTTCACGAGTGAAGACTTGCCGGATCCGCTGACTCCAGTCACTACGGTCATGACGTTGAGCGGAAAGCTGACGTTGATACCCTTCAGGTTGTTCATCCTTGCGCCTTCAATCCGGACGGACAGGTTCCATTTTCTTCTTGTATCAGGCACGGGTATGTGTTCTTTGCCCAGCAGATAGCGCACGGTGTGGCTTTCTGGGTATTGTTGCAGTGTCTCATCGCTTATCGACGAAGGATTTCCTTCGAAAACCACTTTACCACCTAGTCTGCCGGCATCAGGGCCGATGTCTATCAGATGGTCGGCTGCGCGTATCATGTCCTCGTCGTGTTCCACAACTATGACGGTATTGCCAAGCGACTGAAGCTCCTTGAGAACGTGGATAAGCCTGAATGTGTCTCGGCTGTGGAGTCCGATGCTCGGTTCGTCGAGTATGTATAGCGAACCCACAAGACTGCTGCCGAGCGATGTGGTGAGGTTGATACGCTGGCTCTCACCGCCGCTCAGTGTGCTTGATTGCCGGTTGAGTGTGAGGTAGCCCAATCCCACTTCCACGAGGAAATTTATCCTGTTTTTGATTTCCAGCAGCAGGCGTTTTCCCACGGTGGCATCATGTGGGTTAAGGGTGAGGTTGTCAAACCATTCTTTCAGGTTTTTTACGGGCATGTCCACAAGGTCAGAAATGCTCATGCCGTTGATTTTCACGTATTCAGCCTCCTTGCGGAGCCTTCTTCCGTGGCATGTCGGGCATATCGTTTTCCCGCGGTATCGGCTGAGCATCACGCGGTATTGAATCTTGTATTGGTTCTCCTTAAGCATTCTGAAGAATTCGTCGATGCTTACACGGTCGTATTTGTCTCGCTTGCTGTCGGAGGGCAGACTATGCCATAGCCAGTCCTTGTGCTTCTGCGACAGTTTGTAGTATGGCTCAAAGATGGGGAATTTGTCTATTGCCGCCCTGCGCAGGAACTCCTTCTTCCATTCGCCCATCTTCTCCCCGTGCCAGCATTGCACGCAACCGTCATAGACGCTGAGCGAAGTGTTTGGAATCACAAGTTTTTCGTCGATGCCTATCACCATGCCGAAGCCTTCGCATTCGGGACATGCGCCTAGAGGCGAATGGAATGAGAACATACCATCGGACGGTTCCTCAAAGGTCATCCCGTCCGCCTCGAAGCGTGTGGAGAAATCATACACGATATTTGCAGGCAATATGGATATGCGGCACGTGCCGTCACCCTCGTAGAATGCCGTTTCCACCGAGTCTGTGAGACGTGAGAGAGTTTCCGCTGTCTCTTCCCAGGCCATACGGTCAACCACGGTCCATAGCTTCTCGTCTTCGCAGAAGGTGCAGTCTTCTTCGTTTTCCAGAAGATTTTCAATCCTCTGGAAATCGCCTTTGCATAGTATCCTCGTGTAGCCTTGCTGCAGGAGCATTGTGAGCTGCTGTTGCAGGGTTCTGCCTTCGGTCCTTTTAATCGGAGCGAGAACCACGAAGCGCGTACCGGTGGTGAAGGTCTTGACTTTGTCAATCACGTCTTCTACGGTGTGGCGTTTTACTTCTTCGCCGCTTATCGGCGAGAACGTGTGGCCGATGCGTGCAAAAAGCAGACGCAGGTATTCGTATATTTCAGTGCTTGTGCCCACGGTTGACCGTGTGTTTCTTGAAATAACTTTCTGCTCTATGGCTATTGCGGGGGGGAGCCCCTTTATGTAGTCGCATTTGGGCTTGCTCATCCTGCCGAGAAACTGTCTGGCGTAAGCCGAAAGGCTCTCCACGTATCTGCGGTGCCCCTCGGCATACAGGGTGTCGAAGGCAAGCGAAGACTTGCCCGAACCCGATACTCCGGCTATGACTATGAATTTGTTTCTTGGAATTTCAAGTGAGACATTCTTCAGGTTGTTCACCTGTGCGTTTTTTATATATATGCAGTCGTTCATTGTCGTTGATGATGTATATTCGTGCAAAAATAGCTTTATTTCCCGACATGGCAAAGCATTCGGCTGTCGATATTTCCTTTTTTTTGTCGTTAAGGGAAGGCTGTAAAGGATATGCATTATCCGTGGTTTCTGAAAATTCTATTTCCTGATGCCCGGCATGTGAGCATCGGTAGCCCGGATGAGGAGTCGTATCTTGGGCAATTGTTCTTGTTTTTCGAAATCATCCCTTGCCACCAACCGGAAACATCATTGCCCGTACTTATATAGTGTGGCTGGCGTTCGGATAGCTGCAAAAAAAAGAGTGCGGCCAATTGACCGCACTCAACCAACACAAAAACTAAACTAGACTTAATTAGACGAACATAGACTTTCACAAGCCTCATGTTGTCGATGCAAATATACGGCATTTTTTTCAATGCTGTATACTTTTATCCCTTTTTTTTTATTATTTAATAGTTAAAAATTACAATTTTGTTGTTTTTGATAACAAATAATGGTCTAAAACGGTCATTGCGGCCATTGATTCCACTATCGGAACGGCTCTTGGCGGTACGCAAGGGTCGTGTCTGCCATGTGCCTTGAAAGTGGTTCCTGTTCCGTGGATGTCTACCGTGTTCTGGTTTTTCAGCAATGTGGCTATTGGCTTGAAGGCAATACGGAAGTAAATGTCGTTTCCGTTGCTTATTCCGCCCTGTATTCCTCCGCTGTTGTTTGTACGTGTGCGGATTGTTCCGTTGTCATTGCAGAATGCATCGTTTTGTTGGCTTCCCGTCATTTTGACACCATCGAATCCGGCTCCGAATTCTATTCCCTTTGCTGCGTTGATGCTGAGCATGGCGTATCCGAGCGAGGCATGAAGCTTGCTGAATTCAGGCTCGCCCAGTCCTATTGGACAACCTTTTATCACGCATGTTATTGTACCGCCGATGGTGTCGCCCTGGGCTTTGACCTTCGTGATGAGATTCTCCATCTCCTTGGCTTTGTCTGGGTCGGGGCATCTCACGGCGTTGTTTTCGATGAGGGTAGGTGAGTATTTGCGGTAGTCGTTCTCGAGTATGATGTCGCCCACCTGCGAAGTGTATGCATAGATGGAAATGCCGAGTTTGTTGAGTGCGAGTTTTGCCAGTGCTCCGCCTACGCATCGGCTTATTGTGATGCGTGCCGAGGAGCGTCCGCCGCCCCTGTGGTCTCTTGTGCCGTATTTGTTGTAGTAGGTGTAGTCGGCGTGTGATGGACGGAATATTTCGCGCATATCCTCGTAGTCGGCGGAGTGATGGTCGGTATTCCTCACTATGAACCCTATGGGACAACCTGTGGATTTTCCTTCGAATATACCGCTGAGGAATTCCACTTTGTCTGTTTCATTGCGACTTGTCGTTATGCTGTTCTGTCCGGGGCGGCGTCTGTCGATTTCGCTCTGTATGAAATCCATGTCTATGTCAATGCCGGCCGGGTAGCCGTCAACAACTCCGCCTATGGCCGCTCCGTGGCTTTCGCCGAATGTCGTGAGTGTGAATATGTTGCCGAATGTGTTGTGCATAAAGTAGTTGAGTTTAGAATTATGTATGTCGGCTTGTCGCCGAGTCTTGGATACATGGCTTAGAGTTTGGAGTAGTGGACGAATCCTTGATGTGATAATTCAAAATCGCAGTAGAGCGAAAATAATTCTAAACTCTTTACCCCAAACTCTAAATCCTATTGTTTATTTGCATCCGCCACCGCAGTTGCAGTCGCCTCCTCCGCAGTCACCTCCGCAGTCGCTGCAGTTTCCGCCGCATCCTCCGGTCATGTGGTTTATGAGGTTTTGTATTTCTTCGTTAGTAGCTTCCCTTGACTCGATGACAGATCCTATAAAATGTAATCCCTTGCCTGCGAGTGGGTGGTTGAGGTCAACCTTAACCTTATCAGAACCGATTTCCAATACCTTGCCGAGGAAGCGCTGGCCATTTTCGTTCTGCAGTGGGATGATGGCGTCAACGAAGATGTGTTCCTCATCGAGCTTGCCGTCAATGTAGAACATTTCCTTATCGAGGTCAAGTACTCTTTCTGCTTCGTGCTCGCCATAAGCCTGCTCCTTGGATAGAGAAAAATCGAAGTCTGCGCCCTGCTCCAGATCAGCCACTGCTTTTTCGAAGTCGTCAAGGGCAAGTCCCATTCCGCTAATGAACTGGAATGGTCTTTCTGCAGGAGCTTCCTCAATCATGTTCTCTGTGCCGTTTTCATTTGTGTACAGCTTGTAGGCTACGGCGATGTACTTGTTTGTCTTTTTTTCCATTATGTTGCTTGTTTTTATATTTTATCAATTTCGCTTCCTTTTAGTCCGGTTATTTCGGCTATTGTGGAGTTCGGCATGGACATGGATTTCAACTTTCTTGCGATTGCTGTTTTCTCTTCTTGTTGACCTTCCAGTCTTCCTTCCTTTCTTCCGATTTCCTTTCCGATTTCTCGTCCTTCTTCAAGTCCTTCGTCTCTACTTGTTTCCAATACGCTTCGTTGGAACCTCAGATTCTCCATATGCTTGATGTAGGCGCGCTTTTCTTCAATCGACAGACTGTCTATGCGGAGGCATTCTTTGGCCTGTGCAAGTCCTGCTGCCGTCGGCTCCTTTTCAATGGTTCCGTTCTTCAGAAATTCGAGCCATTCGTCAAGGGGGGTGTGGCGATTTTGTCGAAGTCGTTCACTCTGAGAATATAGTATTCGGGGAACAAGGCTCCTGCGCTTTTCCTGTTTTCAGGCTTGGGCGTTTCAATATTGAAGAATTTCTTGTTTTGCCTTGCCGATAGCTTTAGTATGTCGGCAGGGTTGTGCACCCCTCTGAATTCGGTCTTTCCGTGGTAGACATAGTCTCCGCCTTGTCCGAGTTCGAAATACACGATGTTTATGGAGTACACTTTTCTCACTTTTTCATATTCATCACCCAGATCAATGTATTCGGTTATGACTTTCGAAACGCCGTACAGCATACGGTGGAAATATGAAAGTTCCCTTGTGTTTTGAATCTCTATTATCGTGAGTTCTTTTTTTTCGCTTTCTGCCAGGATATCAACCCTGTTGAATTTATCGTTGATGTCTTCTTGGTTCCCCTCGCTTTCGAGAAATCTCACTATGGTGTATTTCCTTCCCAGGAGGGTTTCTATGAGTCCCTCAAGCACGGCGTGGTTTGCCTTGTTGCGCAAAAGCCGTTTCATGGCCCAGTCAAATCTGATGTAATTCTCCATAAATGAAATTTTATTTTTGCAAAAATACTATTTTTATTCCGTGCTTGCAAGGTTTGCTGTATAAGTAACCATTAAAAAATGACTTTCTGCAATTTTCTTGATTGGCGGATAACAAGAAAAGGAAGAATTGTCAGTCCTTCCTTTTCTGTGGGTATGTCTGTTCCTTCGTTTTCTTCCCTTGCGAAGACAACCGTTGTCAATCATTCAATTGTTTTATCGTAGCCTCTACGCGAGTTTTGCTTGTCACGAGGATATTTTCCTCGTCTGCGCCTTTCGCACCCATATATATGTTTGAACACATGTTTTTCATATTGCTTTTTACGCTTATGCGGGCAGAGAAATGGTATTCGTGTATTCCTGTTTCTTCGTATATCTGTCGTATGTTGTCTTCCGTCACACCGCTTCCGGCAAGGAGCGTGATGCGTCCATCGGCTTTCTCTTTGAGTTTGGCCAGTAGGGTAGTGCCCTCGATTGCTTTTGGTTGCTGTCCGGAAGTAAGGATTCTGTTGCAGCCTAGATCTATGATGTCTTCCATTGCTTGGAATGGATCAGTTGTGCGGTCGAATGCGCGATGGAACGTTACCGACATGCCTTTGGCGCATTCCATGAGCCGTCGGTTCTGCTCCATGTCTACGGAGCCATCGGCTTTGAGGCAGCCGAACACGACGCCGTCTGCTCCAAGTTCCCGACACATCCTTATGTCTTCCTCCATGCGCTCTATTTCTAAAGGCGAATATAGAAAGTCGCCGCCACGGGGACGGATGATGATGTGTAGACGGGTGGAGGTGAGCAGTCGCCTGGCTACCTTTATTTCACCATAAGATGGTGTTGTGCCGCCCTCGGGTATTCCAGCGCAAAGTTCTACGCGGTCAGCACCGCCCTCTTGTGCTGCCCAACAGCTTTCTACGCTGTTGGCGCATATCTCAAATTTGAAATCACTCATTGTTTCTGTTATTTGTCTTTATTACTGTAACGCTGGGGCATTTCTTCATTACTTCGCCTCCCATCCCACTGCTGCGGCTCCAAGGATAGCGGCTGTGCCGTCTTCCAGTCCGCTCTGAAGGAATTTCGCTTTTCCTTTATATAGGTTCAGAACGTATTTGTCGTATGCCTCCTTTGCCGGTTTGAGCAGAAAATCGCCAGCCTTGGCGAGTCCACCGAAGAACACGAATGCCTCTGGACTGAGAAAAGTGGCGAAGTTGGCACATGCTTTGCCCAATGTCTCCCCCGTGCGCCTGAGCACTTCCTGGGCAAGGCAATCACCATGCTCGGCGGCATTGTAGATGTCAAGAGTTGTAATCTGGTCAGATGGAATTTCCTTCAATTGTGATTTTCCCTCGTATTGGACAGTCATTTCCTTTGCAGTAATGATAACACCTCTTGTTGAGCAATACATGTCGAGACATCCGCTTCTGCCGCATCCACACGGTCTGCCGTTATCGAAATCTATTATTGTATGTCCCAGTTCTCCGGCAAATCCGTCACATCCGTATATCAGTTGTCCGTTGGCGACTATACCGGATCCAACGCCGGTGCCGAGTGTGATTTCGATGAAATTCTTCATTCCCTGGGCTGCTCCATAGTGCATTTCGCCCAAAGCGGCTGCCTTGGCGTCGTTTGTTATGGCAACGGGGATTCCCAGACTGTCGGCAAACATCTTGGCCAATGGCACCACACCCTTGGCCCATCTGATGTTAGCGGCGTGTTCGATGGTTCCGTCGTTATAGTTGCCGCAAGGTGCTCCGATGCCCATAGCCCTGATATTGCCAAGGCCTCCGGCAATGACTGCCATCTCGTTGATTGCCGTAACGGCCGCATCCACGAACTCCCAGTCGTATTCAAAGTCCTGGGTTGCAACAATAGTGGTTGTCTTTATATCGTTCTTTTCGTCAACCAATCCGAACACGGCATTCGTTCCGCCGAGGTCAAGACCGATTACGAAGGGCTTGTTCTTCATATGGCAGATGTTTTTATTGTAATTATATTTAGGATAAGTAATTCCGTTTGTATTCTCGCTTTATTTGCTGTCTGTTCTGCTTCCACTCAGGGCATAATATAATATGTATAATGTTGAGAGGAGAGGTATGCAATATGATGCCATGTATGAAACGTGGTCGGAAATCAGATTCTGTATGAGCGGCATTATGCCTCCGCCTACAACCATCATCATGAATATTCCTGATGCAAGTGCTGTGTATTTGCCCAATCCCTCTACTGAGAGGTTGAATATGCATGACCACATCACTGAAGTGCATAATCCGCAGAGCATCAGAAGCAAAGCTGCTATCGGTAGATTGAGTACAGCGAATGCCTTGCCGGTGAACACCGGGATAGCAAAAGTTATACTGTTGCCGGATATTATTGCCGTAAATGTGAACAATGCGGCAATGGATGCTGTGGCGGTAAGCATTCTGCGGCTTGAAATCTTGTCGGCAATCATTCCGCCGAAGAATCTTCCTACGAGCATAAGAAACCAATATGTTGCAGCCACGAATCCGGCTGCGGCTGTGGCTTCACCCAATCCGGAGCCTCCTCCTCTTGCCGTTGTATCGGAGAGATAGAAGAATAATGTGCCTGGTATGCCCACTTCTGTTCCTACATACAGGAAGATGGCGATGGCTCCAAGTTTGAAATTCTTGAAGTCCCATGGGGATTTGTCTATGTGTGAATTGTCGTTGCCCTTTATTTCGGGGTTGCTTATAGGTAGGAAAGAAAGAATAAAGAATGTTGCCGCAAATACTCCCATTGCCATGAAGAGCACTATGTTTACGTCAACGATCTTTGTTTGTGAAGATACCGTACCAATAAGCGAACCGACGAGCATCGGTGTGAGTGTTCCGGCAAGGGAGTTCAGTGTTCCGCCTATCAGGTTTAGCTGGTTGCCTTTGTTGCCACCGCCACCAAGAAGATTTATCATCGGGTTTACCACAGTATTAAGCATACATACGGCGAATCCGCATACCAACGCACCGGCAAGATAAACTGCAAAGCCCATTATATCTGTTGCGCAATGTCCGGAGAGGTATTGCAGTATTATTCCAAAGAATCCTGTGGCTATTCCGCAGAGCGCCGTCTGTTTGTAGCCGAACTTCATGAGCATTTTTCCAGATGGTATGCCAAGGAAGAGGTAGGCAAGGAAATTCATGGCGTTTCCGAGCATTCCGATGGTATTGGCGTTGGCATTTTCGGAAAAAGTGTTTTTCCATATTACACCGATTGGTGCGGCAAGATTTGTTACGAAGGCAATCATGCCGAATAGAAACATCATGGTGATAATTGCGATGGTGTTTTTGCTTTGTCTCATAATTGTGTAGTAAGAATTTTCATAAGATAATTTTTTTCGTTCGGCAAATGTACGCAATAATTTGTTAATACATGAATTTTCTTATGAGAAAGTTGCTTCGTGTTCTGCTTGTCTATAAAACCGAACAGTCTTTCATTTTGATATTTAATTTTTGTTATATCTGACATAAGGTTACTTAATGACGCTTGACGTAGGTTAAAATAACCACTGTTAACGCAAACAATATAATAAAGTATTTGCTTGGATTGTGCCTTTTATATACCTTTGCAATGTCGAAAGAGAATAATGATTCCGTCGAAATGCGGAAAATCAGACTCATGAAAGCAGGACAAATATTGTTTTATTTATAAAGAACATACATAGTTATATTATATAAGGTTTAAAGATTAAAGGATAACCGGTTGAGGCGATTCGTGAGAAGAGTGCCGATTCCATTAAGTATTAATTAAAAATTAAGGATTATGAAAAGATTGTTTTTAACTGTCATGGCTGTGCTCAGCATGACTATGACATTTGCGGAGAACGAAGAGTTGAATACGGTAAGCAAAGCAGATGCTTACAAGATGACTGTCAATTACAGTAGATTGGCTGATGCGCTTGGTTTGTCGCTCGACCAGCAGGAGGCTGTACAGGATATTCATTCTGAGTTCTGTGCTGACATGTATAATGCAGGAATTTCTGGTACAGATGAGCGTAAGGCTCTTGTGAAGAAGGCATTGGAAAAGGACTTGAAGCACATGCGTTCGGTTCTTTCAGACAATCAGTATCGTACTTACTTGATGTTGCTCAACACGACAATTGTAAATCGAGGATTGAATAAGTGATTTGAACTTCTATAGATTTGAAAAGGGGACGTTGTTGGTTTATATTCCAGCAGCGTCCCCGTTTTTTCGTATTATTGATAAACAGAAAACCGCAATCCGAAATGCGTTGCTTGCATTATGGGTTGCGGTCTGTATGTTATTGGTTAATCCTCCTCTGGAGTGATGAGTTTGTAACCCTTGCCGTGGATGTTGATGATTTCAATCTGGTCATCATCCTTGAGGTGCTTGCGCAGCTTGGTGATATAGACATCCATTGAGCGGGCGTTGAAATAGTTGTCGTCAATCCAGATGGTCTTCAGTGCGAAATCACGCTGCAGAATCTCGTTGGCATGGCTGCACAGCAGGGCGAGGAGCTCGTTCTCCTTGGTTGTCAGTTTTGTCTGCTTGTCGCCAATTGAGAGAAGCTGCTTCTGTGTGTCGAATGTGAAGCGGCCTATGTGGTAAAGCGTGTTCTCCTTGTTCTTCTTTCCACGTACACGGCGCAGAATTGCTTCAATACGGAACACGAGTTCTTCCATTGAGAACGGCTTCGTAATGTAGTCGTCAGCACCGATCTTGAAACCTTCCAAGATATCCTCCTTCAGAGTCTTTGCCGTGAGGAAGATGATTGGGATTTCTGCATTTGCCTGTCTGATATCCTGAGCCAGTGAGAATCCGTCCTTCTTCGGCATCATCACGTCAAGTACGCAGATGTCAAACTTTGTCTTCAGAAAAGCCTTGTAGCCGGCTTCTCCGTCTGGACACAACTCTGCGCTATAACCTTTTGCCTGTAGATATTCACGAAGCAGCATTCCGAGGTTCTCGTCGTCTTCGCAAAGCAAGATTTTTAATTTGTCGTCCATAATTCTTAAATTTTATAGTTAATATTCATTTTGTTCGCTTGTCTCTTTGATTACCGGCAGTTCGATGATGAATGCCGTACCTTTTCCTTTTTCGCTCTCGGCGTGTATTTCGCCTTTATGCAGTTCTACTATTTTCTTCACGTATGCCAATCCGAGTCCGAAACCTTTCACATCGTGTATGTTTCCCGTATGGACTCTATAGAACTTCTCGAAGATTTTTTTCAGATTTTCTTTCTTCAGTCCAATGCCATTGTCTTTAACCTTCAGATACAGGTGTGAGTCGTCGTTCCAGGTCTTGATATTCAGTTCGACGCTTCTGTCCGGATGTTTGTATTTCACGGCGTTGTCAAGGAGGTTGAAGATGACATTGGTGAAATGCATCTCGTCTACATATATTGTAGGATTCTTTGCTTTCAGTTCCGTGGATATATGTCCGCCAGTGTGTTCCACTCTCAGTGTGAAAGTATTTGAAACGCTTTCCACAAGTTCATTCAGGTTGAGTTTCTTTTTCTTGAAGATTGCCTTCTGGCGGTCGAACATCGACATCTGCAACACTTTCTCCACAAGGAAACGCAGACGCTTTGATTCATCGTTGATGACTCCTCCAAGATGCTTCATCAACACAGGACTCTTCGTTACGCTGTCGTCGTTGAGCATCTGGGCGGCAAGCGAAATGCTGCTTATCGGAGTTTTCAGTTCATGCGTCATGTTGTTGATGAAGTCGTTCTTGATTTCCGTATAGCGTTTTTGGCGGAATATCACCACTATCGTGAATATGAACGTGATGAGCAGCACAACGGTGAACACTATAGATGGTATCATGAAACGCACGCTGCTGAATATGTAGTTGTTCATGTCTGGGAAATGTATCTTCACGATTCCCGACTTGTTCATAGGGTCATTTCTGAACAACACCTGTGAATAGCAATACTCCTCACCTTCGTCGCTGTAGTCCGGACAGCGGTATTGTTCTCTTCCGTCCTGTGTGGAAACCGTGAAATGGTATGGCATGTTCACACCGTTGTTCATCAGCTCTGTCTTCAGGTCCTGATCCAGGAGCTTGAAGTTGACCCTTTCCTTCAGAGGTTTGTCTGAGGCTGTATATAATATATTGTATACCACCTCGTCGAGGAGGGCCTTCTGATATACATAGCGGTTTTTCACAATCTCCCTCATCGATTTTGTCGCTTCGGATATGGAGTTCTTGTCGCTTCTCAGAATCATAGCCTTTGGCATTGACGAAGGCTTGATGGTTAGAGTCTTCAGCTCAAACGAAGAATAGACATTTCCGTTCTTGTCCGTCACGGCATATTGATGGGAGTGCTGCACGGTTCCGTCGGGCATTCCGGTGCGTGTCCCCACAGAGTCGTTCTTGTATGCCCTGCGCTCGGTCTCGTTGACGTCGCGTTCCAGGTATCTCAGTGTCTCATTGAGCTCCAGGTTTCGCGCAGCCTGATAGAGAGCCTTGTTGACAGACTCATCCAGCTGCTCTTTCTTCATCTTAATCATGGCGTCCATGTATTTAAGCTGAAGGAACAGCAGGGCAAGAAACGAGAAGCCCATTACTACAGCTATTGTCCAAATTGTTCTTTTCTTCATGCCGCAAATTTATAGAAAATGGCATAATGAGAAAACATTTAAGTTAAATATATTTAGAATGTTTTGCTCTATTAACAAAAACGATGGATTCTGCTTGATAATTATTAAGTTGTGTACGGCGTAGGATAATGCTTTAAACAACAATAATTGGCTCTGCCGTTAAATTCATAGACAGTAAATTATGATTGGGTAAGGCTGGCTCTTGCGGGTTGAAATATTGAGTTGTCAATAAACTGAAATAACAGTACCAGAAAAGCAAAGCATTCTGGTACCGATAGTGCAGCATGGCTATACTCGTAGTATAACAATGCTATACTCGTAGTATAACAATGCTACTCGCAGTATAACAATGCTACTCGCAGTATAACAATGCTACTCGCAGTATAATAATGCTATACTCTGTGTTTAAGGTCGGGGAGAATTAGGTTTGATAAAAACTCCAATGCTATGGCTGGGCTTGTTTCTTGTTTCTGTCCAGCTGTAGCGCGGTGAGGGATTGTGGTATCTGAGGATTCCTGTTTATTTCTTCTCCAGTTCCTGCAGACTTTCCATCTTCTTGGTTTCGAGGAACTCGTAGATGCCGCACAGATGCTCGCGCACGCGGCCGTGGCCGAACTCATACACCTTCGTCACGAGACCGTCGAGGAAGTCGCGGTCGTGGCTTACTACGATGAGCGTGCCGTCGAAGTCCTGCAGAGCCTGCTTGAGCACATCCTTGGTCTTGAGGTCCAGGTGGTTGGTAGGCTCGTCGAGGATGAGCAGGTTCACCGGTTCCAGCAGCAGCTTCAGTATGGCAAGACGTGTGCGCTCGCCTCCGGAGAGCACCTTCACCTTCTTCGTGGAGTCTTCGCCGCCGAACATGAAAGCGCCGAGCAGGTCGCGGATCTTGTTGCGAATCTCGCCCTTCGCCACGTCGTCGATAGTCTGGAACACGGTCAGCTCGCCATCCAGCAGCGAAGCCTGGTTCTGTGCGAAGTAGCCTATCTGCACGTTGTGGCCCAGCTCCAGCTTGCCCTCGTTCTGCAATTGTCCCATTATACACTTCACGAGCGTCGACTTTCCCTCGCCGTTGCGCCCCACGAAGGCAATCTTGTCGCCTCGCTCCACGGTAAGGTTCACTCCGCTGAACACCTTCTTTCCGTCGAACGCCATAGCCACGTTGCTCATCTGCACGGGGTATGAGCCGCTGCGCGGACTTGGCGGGAACTTCAGCCGTAGATGGCTTGTGTCCTCTTCGTCCACCTCTATCAGCTCCAGCTTCTCCAGCATCTTCACGCGGCTCTGTACCTGGAAGGTCTTCGAGTATGTGCCCTTGAAGCGTTCTATGAAGTCCTTCGTCTCGGCAATCATCTTCTGCTGCTCCTCATACTTCTTCATCTGCTGTTCGCGTCGCTCCTTGCGCAGCTCCAGATAGTGGCTGTATGAGGCTTTGTAGTCGTAGATGCGTCCCATGGTCACTTCGATGGTTCGTGTGGTTATGTTGTCAACGAATTTGCGGTCGTGGCTGATCACGATTACAGCCTTCGAACTGTTGCAGATAAAGTCCTCCAGCCATCCTATTGACTCTATGTCGAGATGGTTGGTAGGCTCGTCGAGCAGCAGCACGTCGGGCGACTTGAGCAGCAGCTTTGCCAGTTCTATTCTCATGCGCCATCCTCCGGAGAACTCGCTCGTGGGCCGATTGAAGTCGGAGCGTTCGAATCCCAGTCCGAGCAGCGTCTTCTCCACGTCCTCTTCGAAGTGCGACATGTCAATGGCGTAGAACTTCTCTGAAAGTGCCGACACTTTCTCAATGAGCTGCATGTATTCGTCGCTTTCGTAGTCAGTGCGTATGGTGAGTTCGTTGTTTATGCGGTCTATCTCCGCCTGAATCTCGTGCAGATGAGCGAAAGCCTGGCACGTCTCATCGAAGACGGTGCGCCCGTCTTCTGTCATCAGATGCTGTGGCAGGTATGCAATTACGCAGTCTTTCGGTGCGGAAACTGTGCCTCGTGTGGCCTTTCGTACGCCTGCGATAATCTTGAGCAGTGTGCTCTTGCCGGCTCCGTTCTTTCCCATGAGGGCTATGCGGTCCTTCTCGTTTATCTGGAAGGAGATATCTTTGAATAGGGTGGTGCCGCCGAACTCGACGGTCAATCCATCAACTGTAATCATATCTGTTTTGTGTGTTTATTGTGAAAAACGCTGCAAAATTAGCTAAAATATTTTAATTTTCCCACGCTTGATGGTGGAAACATACGCGGTATGGTGTCGTTGCGGCTATAAGATTGCAACGAGTGTCTATGCTGATGCTATTCTGTTTCCGTCATTTCTGAATATATCAGTTCTCCGTTGATGCGTTCTGATTTCATTATGAAAACCCGTTCTATAGTTATGGCGGTTTCAGCCACGTCAATGTCGGTTGCTATATGTGAAGGATGCTGAACCAGGGATATGTGAGGGTAGAAAGGTTTTATGCTGTATGAAACCCCATGTGCCCTGAGTCTTTCGCACAGCTGTCGGACTATTGTCGTGACTGGTTCTTCCTCCTTTACGCCACACCAGATTACGCCGGCTTTTGTGGGGAATGATCCAAGCCTGCCCAATGTCAGGATGAAAGGCTTGAACTCCACTTCGCTTACGGCCTGCCGGATTTTGTGCAGGTCATAATTCTCGCCTATGAAAGCAAGTGTCATGTGTAGGTTGCCGTAAGAACAATAGTTCCCACTGACACCTCTTGCTTTCAGAACTTCTTGCACATTGACGAGCGTCTTCTTGAACTCGTTGCTGAAACGTATCGCTATAAAGATCCGGGCCATATTGTGAGTGTATTATATACTATGCCTTTCATCGTTTGTGAAGTCCGGATTTCAACTTTCGTGACATCATGCGCGACTTTTCCGGTTCTTTACTGTCTCGACTCCTGCGTCTTTAATAATTCTTCAGTATTTCCTTGGCTTTTTTCTTTCTGGCATCCTTCCTTGCTTTTATAATGCCAGCAGCGTTGAGGCTGTATTGCTCTGTATCATACTCTCTTGTGAAAACTTGTGTACCCGTACGGGAGTCAACGATTGATTCAACCAACGATTCTTTTGCCATTTCCCTTGTTGCCCTGCACGATGCCAGGAGGAATAGGGAGGCTATACCCAGTATTGTAAGTATAGCTGATTGTTGGTTTGGCGTGAAATTTCTCATACGCTTTGATTTTTCGTTAACGTTCATTATAGAGTGGGGTAATGGCGTCTTGGGGCTTTCCTGATTTACATATTGACAGTAAATCGGACCTTTAATTTTATTAGCTTTCTTTTACTTCAATCACAAGAGCCTCTTGGGTATCGGATGTGACCCTGAAGCGGTTGTCGGTGCGGTGGCCGGTTATCCAGATGATTTCTCCGTTGGCGTTCTCTATGACCAATTGGCGCTCTTTCTCGAAGAGGTTCATCTTCTGGTCCGTCAGATAGTCGCTTACAAGTTTCCTGCCGTTCATGCCGAAGGGGACGAACCAGTCGCCCGTGGCGGTAGTCCTGACTGTCAGGGGGAATGTAATCCGCGATGCGTCGAGCGTGGCGACGCGGCTGTCTTTTGAGATATGGAAATCCTTGTCGGACGTGTTTACTCTTGCGAATCGGAATTTCTTCTCCTCGTTGATGACGTACGTGCCGTATTCGGGAATCTTCATCTTTATTCCTCTCTCATTGCCGGCCTCTTCTATTATCATGAAGCCGCGGTCGAGCAGGAGTCTGTGGTTTGCCGACGAGAAGATCTTTCCGGTTTGCGGCTGGTTTTGCAGCCGGCTGTGGATGTTTTCAATCGTGGCGGGCGAGAAATTGAAACGTGAGAGTATATTATATAAGGTGTATTCGGGTGAGGTGGTGGTGGCCAGCTTTTTTGTGTCGATTATCGTCTTGTTGTCTTCGGTGACTGTTACGCTTCCGGCTTCAGTGGCAATGGCGTTGTTGAATACCTTTGCAGCCTCTGCCAAACGCCTTGCCGTGGCGGCAATGTCCTTGTCGGCTGATGGGTTGATGCCTCTTATCAGCGGCATGATGTTGAGGCGTATCTTGTTGCGCGTGGCGTCGTCGATGAGGTTCGTGCTGTCGGTTACGAACTGCTGTCCGCATCCCTTGAGAAATGTTTCGATGTCGCTTCTCGACACGTCGAGCATAGGGCGCAGAATGTAGCCGTTCTTTGGAGCTATGCCAGTCATCCCGTTGATGCCTGTGCCACGTATGAGGTTGATGAGCAGGGTCTCCACGGAGTCTTCCCTGTGGTGCCCCACGCATATTCCTTCGGCACCGATGTCCTCGCGCAGACGGGCGAAATAGCCGTAGCGCAGTTCGCGTGCCGCCATCTCAATGCTTACTTTGTGGATGGTGGCGTATTCCCTGGTGTCGAAGTGCACGATGTGGAACTTTATTCCGTTGGTCTTGCAGAAACTGATGCAGAATTCCTCGTCGCGACAGGATTCTTCGCCGCGCAAATGGAAGTTGCAGTGCACAGCCTCCACGTTGTATCCGAGTTCTTTCAGTGCGAGCGTGAGAGCCACGCTGTCTGCTCCGCCAGAGAGGGCGGTGAGATACAGCCGGTTTCTGTCCATCAGCTCGTTGTCGACGATGAATCTGTCTATGTTTTCGAGAAATGCGTTCATCTTTGTTCCGTTATTCCACGTACAATACGAGTCCTTTGAGGTATTCGCCCTCGGGGTGATAGATGTTTATAGGATGGTCGGCAGGCTGGTGGAGCTGGTGCAGGATGCGCACCTTCCTGCCGGAAATTGCCGCGGCCGTGAATACGGCGTTGCGGAAATTGTCTTTTGTCACAACCTGTGAGCAGCTGAACGTGAAGAGTATTCCTCCGTGCTTGATTCTTTCAAAAGCCTTCACGTTGAGGCGTGTGTAGCCCTTCAGTGCATTGTGGAGGGCTGCCCTGTGCTTGGCGAATGCCGGTGGGTCGAGGATGATGAGGTCGTAGAAATCCTTGGCGTTGTCGAGGAACTTGAATGCGTCCTCGCAGAATGCCTGATGGCGCTCGTCGCCTGGGAAATTCAGTCCCACGTTGGCGTTGGTCAGCTCTATTGCTTTGGCGCTGCTGTCCACGGAGTGTACGAGGTTGGCTCCGCCGCGCATGGCGTAGAATGAGAAGCCGCCCGTGTAGCAGAACATGTTGAGCACATTCTTCCCTTTGGCGTACCTTTCAAGCAGACTTCGGTTTTCGCGCTGATCCACGAAGAAGCCCGTCTTCTGTCCCTTCAACCAATCAACGTGGAATTTCAGTCCGTTCTCCACAGCCGTGTTGTCGGTGCTGCCGCCGATTATGAAGCCGTTCTCTTGCCCGAGGTCGGCCTTGTAGGGCAGGGTGGTCTCGCTCTTGTAGAACACGTTTTCAATTCTTCCCTCGCAGACTTTCATGAGAGCTTCGGCTATCTCCTTGCGGTGGATGTGCATGCCCACGCTGTGTGCCTGCATCACGGCAGTCTTGCCGTAGCAGTCCACCACGAGTCCCGGCAGGTTGTCGCCTTCGCCGTGTACGAGGCGGAAGGTGTTGTTCTCTGAGTTGTCGGCAATGCCGATGGCGAGGCGCATCTTAAGAGCCTCGGCGAGGCGCTCCTCCCAGAATGCGGCGCCGATCTCGATGTCGTCGAACGACAGCACTCTCACGGCGATGCTCCCTATCTGGTAGTGGCCTACGGCAATGAACGTGTCGGCAGAGGTGATGACCCTCACTGTGTCTCCGTCCTCTATGCCCTCGTCCGTCCTGGCTATGGCACCCGAAAAGATCCACGGGTGGAATCTTTTCAAACTCTCCTCTTTACCTCTTTTGAGATAGATGTTCTTATACATTATTCATTTCCTCCTTTGTCGGTTTGTTCTTCAATGTTCTTGTTCTCTTCGACCTCCTTCACCAGTTCGTACCTTCCGGTTTCCTCCAGCTTCTGCAGTTCTTCATATAGCATGATGCATGCCCATGCGTCGGTGGCGGCATATTGCTTCTGCTTCTCGTTCAGAATGTCGGCCTCCCAGTTCGTGAGCCTTTGTGCCTTGCTTATCTTCTGACCGAAGAAATTGGCGTAGAGCTTCTGCAGACTCAAGTCTTCCACTCCGATTTCGCCCACGTGGTCCTGCAGGTCGATGAAGTTTCCCGGTGTGAATTCCGTACGGCGGTGGAGCGACATGATGTCATCATGTAGCGAGAGTCCTATCTTGGGCACCCGCTTGTCTTCAAGCAGTCGTTTTATGGATTCTGTTATGCCTGTGAGGTTCAGTCTGAATAGTACGCATACGTCGTGTGTAGAAACCTGTAGCAGCGCCACCTTGTATTGTTTGCCTTTCTTGAATGAAGGACGCGTCTCCGTGTCGATGCCGAGGATGTCGTGGCCCAGCAGGAAGTCGACCGCCTTGTCGGCGTCAGCCTCTGTGGTGACAACGATAATCCTGCCTGAGAACAGCACTTTCGGCATGTCCGTTATCGAGTGTTTGTCTATCTTATTGTGTATAATTTTCATCATTGTTAGTAAATCGAGCTGCAAAATTAAAAAAAAAATACGAGTTTATGGGAGTTTCTTGGTTTTTTCGGTTACTTTTGCATCAAGTTTGCTTTGTTTTGGCCCTGAAACAAGGAAAAAGGCCATATAACAGCAGTGTTGGCGAGCTGACAACAACTGTAATAGAGGCGGGCGGAAGGCTTGTATAATAAAAAGGAATAATGGCAAAGAAAAAAAATACACGGAAGACTCCCAGTTTCACAGAAACTATAGGACTGAATATCCTTCAGAACGATTTGTTCAACTTCATCTTCGGAATACTGCTTTTCGTATTCTCCATGTGGATGATAGTTGCGTTTATCTCATATTTCAGCACGGCTGCGGCAGACCAGAGTCTCGTGATGGAGATGCGTTCGGGCGATTGGCTCAACAAGAACCGCATCTTCATGAACATGTGTGGACCGATGGGAGCGTTGATTTCTGATTTCTTCATCGCCCGATGCTTCGGCTTCTCGGCATTCATCGTGCCGGTATTCCTTTGTGTAGTGGGATTGAAGATGATAAAGGCATACAAGGCGAATCTGCTGAAATGCTTCCTTTGTTTCAGCATTGTCATGGTGTGGTGTTCGGTGGTGCTCGCCAAGTTCCTCACCCCATTCGTGGGTGATGAGGTATATAATCCTGGTGGTGGTCACGGAGAGTACATCTCCTGTTGGCTAGAGAACGTGATTGGTACACCTGGACTCGTCGCGCTGCTTGCTGTCGTGGCGATATTGTTCCTTACATATCTAACGTCGGAGACAATCAACGTGATAAGGAAGATGCTGAACCCCGTGAGCATGATAACCAACAAAGTGGGTTTCTATGTGACCAACAACAAGACTGAGGGTGAAGCCGCGACTGAGACATTCACATCATCTGCCGCTGAAGCCGTCGAGAATCCGAAAGTGTTCGAGAATCCGACAAAGCAAACTGTGGAGTTTCCCGAGGGTTCAGCTCCTATAATCGAGATGACACCCAATGTGGAGGATGGGGATGAAGAGGCTGCGCAGACAGCAACTGGCAACTCGCATAAGCCGCAACAGACAGCAGACCCAGGCTTTGTAATAACAAAAGCAGGCAAGGAAGACGAGGCAGAAAGCGAAACCCTTGCACAGGACAATAGCTTGAGCACACCGATTAATCCGAAGGAACCGTGGCTGAATTACAAATATCCTACGCTTAGTCTCCTGAAGAAATATGATGACGACGACGAGCCGTATATCGATATGAAGGAGCAGACGGCAAACAAGAACCGCATCGTGGAAGTGCTCAATAGTTTCGGAGTGCAGATCAGAACGATTTCTGCCACCGTGGGACCTACCATTACCCTTTATGAGATAACTCCCGCCGAGGGAGTGAAGATATCTAAGATTCGAAACCTCGAAGACGACATCGCCCTCAGTCTGAAGGCGGCAGGAGTGCGTATCATCGCTCCGATTCCAGGAAAAGGAACAATCGGAATCGAGGTGCCTAATGCTAAGGCAAACATCGTGTCGATGGAGAGTATCCTGAATTCTGAGAAATTCCAGAAATCAACGTTTGAGCTGCCTATAGCACTCGGAAAGACTATTACCAATGAGGTGTTCATGGTTGACCTGGCAAAAATTCCGCATCTGCTTGTGGCTGGTGCAACAGGACAGGGTAAGTCTGTCGGACTCAACGCCATCATCACATCATTGTTATATAAGAAGCATCCGAACGAACTGAAGATTGTGCTCATCGACCCGAAGAAGGTAGAGTTCAGCATCTATGGCTCGATAGCCAACCATTTCATGGCGAAGGTGCCGGATGACGATGAAGATCCAATCATCACCGATGTGACGAAGGTTGTGCGCACACTCAACAGTCTCTGCAAACTGATGGACACTCGCTACGACATGCTCAAGATGGCGGGAGCGCGAAACATAAAGGAATACAACAAGAAATTCCTGAATCATCAATTACGCCTCACCGACGGACATGAGTTCATGCCGTATATCGTGGTGGTAATAGATGAGTTCGGTGACCTTATCATGCAGGTGGGCAAGGAGGTGGAGACTCCTATCGCCCGTATCGCCCAGCTTGCGCGAGCCGTAGGAATACACATGGTCATCGCAACGCAGCGACCTACCACGTCAATCATTACTGGTAACATTAAGGCAAACTTCCCTGGACGAATGGCATTCAAAGTAAGTGCGATGATTGACTCGCGTACTATCCTCGACCGTCCGGGAGCCAACCAACTTATTGGTCGAGGCGACATGCTCTTCCTCAACGGCAATGAGCCGGTACGTGTGCAGTGTGCTTTTGTAGACACGCCGGAGGTGGAGCGCATCAACGAATATATTGCCCAGCAGCCAGGTCCGATCGAGCCTATGGAACTGCCGGAGCCGGCTACCGATGACTCTGTGGATATTTCAGGAGGAGGAATAGATTCCCGTTCGCTCGACCCTCTGTTCGAAGAGGCTGCCCACGCTATAGTAATTACCCAGCAGGGCAGCACGTCGATGATACAGCGCCGTTTCTCCATCGGCTATAACCGGGCCGGCCGTCTTATGGACCAGCTCGAAAAGGCCGGTATCGTGGGAGCCGCACAGGGCAGCAAGCCGCGTGAGGTTATGCTTCAGGATGAGAACTCGCTTGAGAACGTCCTTGCGCAGTTGAGACAGTAGGATTCTTCTTCTGCGTATAGACTTCTCATCAGTCAGATGCACATTCAATCAGTCAGAATATAATAGGTAACATTTAATCAGTCTATATATGAAGCTTTCTAAAAAATAAAGACACATGAAGAAATTCGTTTTGTTTTTGGCTTTGGCTATTGTCGTAAGCCTCACTACATCAGCCCAGACGGCAAAGCAGATACTTGACAAGACCGCTGCTGCGATGAGCAGCAAGGGTGGTGCGAGAGCTAACTTCAGCATGTCGGGTAAATACGGCAATGTGAGTGGAAGCATCGCCGTGAAGGGGAACAAGTTCAATGCCTATACGCCAGCCTCTATCGTATGGTATGATGGAAGGACACAATGGACTTACATGAAGAAGACCCAGGAGGTGAACGTAAGCACGCCGACTGAGGCGCAGCAGCAGTCCATCAACCCATACAAGTTCATTTATATATACAAAAGTGGATATACGCTCAGCTCCAAGGCCGTGGCCGGAGGATGGCAGGTGCACCTTGTGGCTCAAAACAAGTCGCGCTCCATAAAGGAGATGTATATCACTGTTAGCAAGGGTTACAAGCTAAAGCAAGTGAAGATGCGCCAGTCAAGTGGTTGGACAACCATAAACGTAATCAACTTCCGCAAGGCAAACCTCTCCGATTCCCATTTCCGTTTCAACAGCAGGGAATATCCTAATGCCGAGGTTATTGATTTGAGATAATGGATTGGGGCGTACCGACCGCAGCGTCAGTATGTCTTCAAATGGTTTTATTTAACAAAACAAACTTCGGGACAATTAGTCCCGTAAACGCTTCAACTACTATCTAAATGAATAAATATCAGATATACAGGGCTTTGCGCTCACATGTAAAAATGGCCGAGAAACGAAGTGTCTTGTATGACACAAACCGTGTGGCAAAGGTCTTGATGCTCATCGGTTCGTCGATGGTTGCAATATATCTGATGTTTATAGCTGTATTGTTGGCTTTTGTTTCGTTTAATATTAGGCAGCAGACGGCATGCAGTTTTTTCTTTGGCATCATGCCCTTTCTGTTGGTACTGGACTTCCTTGTACGTATCCTTGCACAACGTACTCCGGCGCAGATGGTAAAGCCTTATATCCTTTTGCCGCTCCGCAGATACGACTGTGTGGACTGCTTTATCATTTCGAGCATAATTACGCCGAACAACCTTCTGTGGATGTTCCTCACCGTGCCTTATTCTATTATGGCAGTAGTTTTTAATGTCGGTTTTATTCCTGCGGTCTCGTTTATCGTGACTGTGCAGTTTGTGTTCGTGTGCAACAGCCTTTTCTATATGCTCTGTCGCACGCTGTTCAGCGCTAAGGTGTATTGGGCAATAATTCCCGTGTCGGTTTATGTATTGATGTTCTTGCCAGCCTTGGTCTGGGACTTCGATACCTTTTTCAGCTTCTACGGTGTTTTCGGTGAGTGGGCGTCCAGCTTTAACCCTGCCGCCTATGTGTGCGTCTTAGGAGTCTTGTTGCTGCTTTTCTGGGCAAACCGTTTGGTGCAGTACAAATATGTCAACGCCGAAACTCAGTCGGACAAGGAAGTGCAGCTGAAGAGCATATCCTCATTCTCGTTCTTCGAAAAGTTTGGTAGTATCGGGGAATATCTGAAAATAGAGCTGAAGAGCATGTTGCGTAACAAGAATACCCGGCAGATGTTTATTTTCAGCATTTTTTTCATTGTCATCATCGGGCTGGTCGACTCGTTTACGGATATTTATGACGATGGTTTCTCCACCAAGTTCTGGGCCCTTTACCCCTTTACCCTTATGAGCATAAATCTGGTGCGCATCATGTGTCCGGAGGGTAATTACATCGAATGTCTGCTTGTCCACAAGGAGAATATCCGCAGTCTGCTGGAGGCGAAATATTGCTTTTATTCCGTAATGCTTGTGTTGCCGTTGTGTCTGATGCTCCCTACGGTGTTTTCGGGCAAGTATTCATTCTTGCTCCTGTTGTCGATGATGGCATTTACGGCAGGTCCGATGTATTTCATGCTCATGCAGCTCGCTGTGATAAACAAGGTCTCCATGCCACTCAACACCAAGATGACGCGCAAGAACGGTATGGAGACTAACTATATACAGCTAATTGTGGAGATGGTGGCCTTGTTCATGCCTGTAGGTCTGATGTCATTGCTTCAGGCGTTTATGAGCGACACCATGTCTTATATTTTCATCCTTTTAATCGGCATCGTGTTTATCCTGACCCACCGCTTGTGGATAGGCAATATCTACCGCCGCATGATGAAGCGTAAATATGAAAACCTCGAAGGTTTCATGACCAGTAGATGATGATGGCACCGCAGTATGTCAGCTGATGCCCGATCGTATCTGATTGGAGGATAGCATGACACTTGCCATATTAACCACATTTAACAGAGAAAGGAATTACAAAACCATCGTGTCTATAGTCCTTTCAGAAAACAAAATCTATCAGATATAAGTATGAAGAACTATCCTAAAATTGGTATTCGCCCGATTATCGATGCACGTCAGGGAGGAATACGCGAGAGTCTCGAAGAGAAGACAATGACAATGGCTAAATCCGTAGCCGAGTTGATTTCAAACAATATAAAGAACGGTGACGGCTCGCCCGTGGAATGTGTCATAGCAGACACAACTATAGGTCGTGTAGCCGAGGCGGCACGCTGTGCTGAGAAATTTGAGAAATGCGGCGTTGGCGCTACAATCTCCGTTACTCCGTGCTGGTGCTACGGCTCTGAGACGATGGACATGAACCCTACGTATCCTAAGGCGGTGTGGGGCTTCAACGGAACGGAACGTCCTGGAGCCGTTTATCTTGCAGCCGTGCTTGCAGCCCACGCACAGAAGGGTCTGCCCGCATTCGGCATCTACGGACACGACGTGCAAGACCTCGAAGATAATACCATTCCGGAGGACGTGGCGGAGAAGATACTTCGCTGGGCGCGTTGCGCACAGGCTGTAGCCACAATGCGCGGCAAGTCTTACCTCTCTATAGGCAATGTGGCAATGGGTATTGCCGGCAGCATCGCCAATGCAGATTTCATGCAGGAATATCTTGGCATGAGGGCGGAGCAGGTGGACATGACGGAGATACTTCGTCGTATAGACCTCGGAATTTATGACAAGGCAGAGTACGAGAAAGCACTCGTATGGGTGCGTGCTAACTGCGTGCCCAACGAGGGCGAAGACATCGCCAACCGTGATGAGAAAAAGAAAGACCGCATGGGAAAGGACGAGGACTGGGAGTTCGTCACAAAGATGGCAATCATCTTCCGAGACCTGATGAAAGGCAACGAGAAGCTTGGCGAGTCAGGCTTCTATGAGGAGGCATTAGGGCATAACGCCATAGCCGGAGGATTTCAGGGACAAAGGCAGTGGACCGACTACAAGCCTAACGGCGACTTCGCAGAGGCTATCCTCAACACATCATTCGACTGGAACGGCATCCGCGAATCCATAGTCTTTGCTACTGAAAACGACACCTGCAACGGACTGACAATGCTCCTGGAGCATCTGATTACAAACCGTGCGGCAATCTTCTCTGATGTCAGGACATATTGGAGTCCGGAGGCTGTGAAGCGTGTCAGTGGGAAAGAGCTCACAGGACGTGCTGCCAATGGTATCATCCATCTTATCAATTCCGGTGCGACGACGCTCGATGGTACCGGACAATGCTCTGATGCAGAAGGCAACCCTGTGATGAAACAGCCATGGGAAATGACAGAGGAGAATGTAGCCGACTGCCTGAAGGCTACAACATGGTATCCTGCCAATAGAGACTATTTCCGCGGTGGAGGCTTCTCATCAAACTTCCTTACGAAGGGCGGAATGCCTGTCACTATGGCCCGACTGAATATCATCAAGGGTGTAGGGCCGGTGTTGCAGCTTGCCGAAGGATGGACGGTGGACATAGATCCTGAGATTCATGCAATCATTGACAAGCGTACTGACCCTACATGGCCTACAACATGGTTTGCTCCGCGTCTGTGTGCCGACAAACCGGCTTTCAAGGATGTCTATTCCGTGATGAACAACTGGGGAGCCAACCACGGTGCCATCTGCTATGGTCATATAGGTGCAGACCTCATCACCCTTGCCTCAATGCTCCGCATACCAGTCTGCATGCACAATGTCGATGACGATAAAATCTTCCGTCCTGCCGTCTGGAATTCTTTCGGAATGGACAAGGAAGGTGCTGACTTCCGCGCCTGCAAGAATTTCGGTGCTCTGTATAAATAAATTCTGAACCATATCAGTAATAAGATAGAGAATAAGGCGACATAAGCATTTGGAGCGGTTTCCAAAGTCTTTGTCGTCTTATTTTCATTGTATTTACAAGGGAAAAGGTTTTTATTGATAGCGGCAACCGTTAAATATTCCCCTTTCGTCTGTTGCTTTATAAGTCGCTTGTCTTGAGTGCTTAATACCGTTTGTCCTTTGTCTTTTTCTATATTACTCCATAGTGTTGCAAAACACTTCTGAAAACGTTTGCGGACTTTTGTCTTATTGTGGACATCCGTTTTATCTGTAATTTCCATACCTTTGCATATGGAAATATTCAATAGAAAGAGAAACTATCCTACTAACAAATGCCATTGATTGTGAAGAAAAGCATTGTCATGGCCCGCTCAACCAGGAGTAATTATGCCCGCTAAATAGCAATATGATACTCTATGGAGATTAAATAACATATTCATTCCTAATAATAATATATTGATAATATTATACTAATCTTTAACAATCAAAACAATGAAAAAAAGGTTTTTCATGGCTGTGATGCTTGTAATGTCCTTGTGCGGAATAGTAAAGGCAGACGCTGTGCAGACATTGACAATCAACGGACAGAAAGTTGAGAAAGTTGTTTCCCAACTTACTTTCAGCGGAGACAACGTGGTGCTCCATTTCGATGGTTCAGAGGAGTCTTATCCTATGAACGAAGTGCAGATTGATTTCACTGTGACAAACGGAATCAACAATCTCAAGACGTTTACATTCAACGGTATTGTTGACGGACAGCTCAACATTGCAGGACTTGCCGACGGTACGCCAGTTGCCGTTTACGACATCTCCGGAAAGAAGGTTGCCGGCGTGCGTGCAGCAGGCAAGGTGACACAGCTTAGTGTGGACGGTCTCATCGGCGGAGTGTATATCCTCAAGGCCGGAAACCAGATCGTGAAATTTGTTAAACGATAAATCAAGAAAAAGAAAATGAAAAAGATACAATTCATATTAACATTGCTGTTTTGCATGATCGTAGCATCTGCAAACGCCCAAACTTGGAACTTCACTTCCATGTCGCAGGCAGACAAGGACCTCTGTGCCAAAGACGCCAACTGGCTCCTCGGCACCGACCGCTACTGCTATCTTCCGGAAATATCAAACGCCGCCCTTACAGCCAACGGCACGGAGCTTGCATACGCCAAAGGACTGAAATTCACAGCCGGCGTTGCCTCTGACAAAATAGAGGGCAAGGCTAAAATCCGCATTAACTTCGGCAGCAACCGTCTTGAACTCAACGGAACGAACGTTTCCCTTATCGTGCCAGGACTGAAGGCCGGACAGAAAGTCACTGTGAAGTGTATGACCGGCAAGACCGGTGTGGCTCGCGGACTTAACGCATCCAACCTCACTCCGGTGTCAGGTTCGTTCAACGCCACATCCGATGCCGAACAGACAAACGTGGGAACCGTGACAGCCGATGGCGATGTGCTGTTCTCCACATCTGCCGGAATGTATATATATTCCGTTGAAGTGGCTGCCGCAGGCGGTTCAGACCCTGTCACACCATCTGCCGGCAACGACGTGGTTATGAATCTTAACAAGAACCAGATGCGCCTCACGCTCGCTTCAAACGACGTGAAATACTACAACACGGAGAGCCTTTCATCAGTGGACATCAATGGCGGGAACGTGATAATTACCCCTGCCAACGGTAATACTGCCGATGAATTCAATGGCAACGTGAGCCGTATCGCCTTTGCAAAGGCAAAGGACAGTGGACAGAGCGGTGACATAAACAATCCCGCCGGCGCCATCCAAATCAGCGAGTCGAAGGGATGGCTTGAGAGCCTTTACGCCAAGTGGGCACCATTCTCAGGCGCTGAGTCATACAATGTATATTGCAACGACAAGAAAATTGACCAGCAGCTCGTGCGCCTTTATCCTTCATACGTACGTGCTGATGTCCTCGGACTTGCTGCCGGAACATATTCCATCAAGGTTGTGGCCGTAGACGCAAGCGGCAATGAGATTGAGGGGTCTGCAAGCACAGTGACAAACCTCGTGGTGAAAAACTACAGCCGCGAGGGATTTGCCCAGTTCAAGAGCGGCAGCACAGGTATCGGAGCATACAACACCGATGGAACTCTGAAGGCTGGCGCAAAGGTGTTCTACGTGACAGCCAAGACAGCCAAAACAATCAAGACAACAGTGGCCGGTGCCGGCGAATGCACTGGTATCCAGGCAATCTGCGACGCTTACCAAAAGGGACAGGAAAAGACTCCGATAGCTTTCCGCTTTATCGGTCTCGTCAAGAAATCAGAACTCGACAAGGTTTCAAGTTCGGAAGAAGGAATACAAATCAAGGGAAAGTCTGCATATAGCGATATGAACATTACCATTGAGGGTGTGGGCGACGACGCCACAGTACATGGATTCGGCTTCCTTTGCCGCAATGCATCAAGCGTGGAATTCCGTAATTTCGCAATCATGCGTTGCATGGACGACTGCATCTCTATGGACACACAGAACTCGAAGATATGGATTCACAATATGGATTTCTTCTATGGTCCTAACGGAGGCGGTGACCATGCAAAGGGCGACGGAACCGTTGACCTGAAGGGCGATTCGCAGTATCTTACAATCTCTTATAACCGCTTCTGGGATACGGGCAAGAGTTCACTCTGCGGTATGACGAGTGAATCTCAGCCTAACTATATAACATATCAGCATAACTGGTTTGACCACTGCGACTCCCGTTGTCCGCGTATTCGTACAATGAGCGTACACGTATGGAACAACTATTTTGATGGCGTGGCCAAGTATGGCGTAGGAGCAACGACAGCTTCAAGTGCTTTCGTGGAGAGTAATTATTTCCGTGGCACCAACAAGCCGATGCTTATTTCCAAGCAGGGTTCTGACGTGAAGAATGACCCTAAGGGAACATTCTCTGGCGAAGATGGCGGTATCATCAAGTCGTTCGGAAACATCTTTGCAGAGAAATCTGCCAATTACTCTTATGTTACTTACCTGCAGGACAATACAAACTTCGATGCTTATGAGGCAACATCACGCGACGAGCAGGTTCCGGCTTCTGTAAAGGCTCTGCAGGGTGGTTCTTCTTATGATAACTTCGATACGAACTCTTCTCTGATGTATACTTACTCTGCAGATAAGGCAGAAGAGGTTCCGGCTGTAGTGACCGGCTTCTATGGAGCAGGACGCATCAACCACGGCGACTTTACATGGGACTTCACAGGCAAGGATTATGAATATGCCTATGACTCGGCTCTCGGTTCGGCTCTAGACAACTACAAGACCACTCTCGTGAAGGTTTACGGAGAGGGCGGCTGCTCTACAGAGGCAGGTAGCGAAGGTGGCAGCGGCAGTGATGGCGGCGGCACAACCGAGCCTGAAAAACCGGATACGCCGGCAGGCACAATCCTCTGTACCTTTACTGACAAAACTCCTTCGACAAGCATGGTCCGCGTGACAGGAAATTATGCAACCAACAAGGGTACTGCCACAATTGACGGCTCGGCTTATACTGTCTGCGTGAAGATGGAGAGCTCCACTTCAATCAGATTCACACTTTCAGAGAGCAGAAAAGTGACATTCTATTTCGCTGACACTGAGACTGCTTCTTTGAAGATCAACACTGTTGGGAAGACTTCTGCAACGAGCACTTACACAGAAACTCTCGCTGCCGGCGATTATGAAATCAAGAAGAAGGACGCGCGTAATCTCTTCGGTATAAAGTTTGAGACGGTAGAATAATTTCATAGTGGAATGAGACGAAGCGGTTGATGATCTGTGATTATTGATAATGGTTTGTCGTTGATTCATTGACCCGATAAAATCAAAAAACGCCCGAAGCGGATGAGCTCTTTGCGGAGAATTCATATGTTTCGGGTGTTTTCTTTTATAATCATATTCTCTTTGTTAGTTGCCTGTCTGGTCGAAAATTTTGTTGTTCACACTGTCCTGTTTCCTCATTTCGGAACTTCGAGCGAATGGGTAACTACTCAGCACCCCCACAGCATAAGATAGTCAACGGAACTCGTTAATAATA
>USSF01000008.1 GCA_900557405.1 uncultured Prevotella sp. | reverse complement strand
GACTACAAGGGCGTGGTAATACAGAATGGAAAGAAGTATAATAAGTAGACGAGTTGACAAGTTAACGAGTAGACGAGTTGACAAGAAAACAAGTAAACGAATAAGCAAATAGCAGGTAAAAAGATAATGTGATTAGGAACTAAAGAAAGGAGTTAAGGCATTGTGGTTCATTTGTTTTGACATTATTACCCCGAACACACAATTGTCTTAACTCCTTAAATTCTAAAAGAATCACACATCCTAAGTCTTCTGTCCGACCTGTTTGTCCTGTTTCTCCCATCTGTATTATAACTTCTGTCTATCCTATTTCTCCTATCAATAACACACCAATAAATTAAAAATATGAAACACACCAGAATCATTACATCCATCACAGCACTGGCAATAGCCGGAACTGCATTCACAACATTCGCCATAGCAGACGAACACGTGAAAGTAGGTAGGGTGCAGACCACCACTACCCTACCCGACATAAAGGCGCTGCTCACGCCTTATCGCACGACACCCTTCCCCGCAACAATGCCGCGCACAATACGCCATGCCGCAGCAACGGGCAGTCTGAAGGCTGACTTCAGCGTGCAGGACGGTGCAAGCCAGACAACGGCATGGAGCGAGGGCTTCGACGGCGCCAACCTCTCCGCATGGGTGCAAGACCAGGGAGAGAACAACCAAGTGACATTCAGTCTGAAGCAGACTACAGACAAAAAGGCATTCAGCGCCATTGACGCTGACGACAAGACATCGCTATATATCGACGGTCCTATCAATATCACACGCCGCACCATCGGAACTCTGACGAGCGGTGACATCAGCGTGCCGGCAAACGCACAGTTTCATGCCTACACGTATTTCGACCCGATGTGGAACGAATATGCCACGCTGAGCTTCAGCGTATCTACCGACGGATTCGAGACGCAGACGGAGTTATGGAACAGCACTCAGATTGCCGACAACGACAAGAACGGCAAGTGGAGAAAGACAGACATCGACATGGCTGCCTTTGCCGGAAAGGACATCAAGCTGCGCATAACATACGGCCCCGGCACGAAAGACGGATTCAATGTGGGCGGCTATCTCGGCAGCTTCTATGTGGACGGCATGTCGATAACGGGCGTGGACGCCATTGACCAGATAAAGGTGAAGACGGGCGACGTTATACAGTTCACCGACCTGTCGGCCGGCACTCCTACGGCATGGCAGTGGTCATTCCCCGGCGGTACGCCGGAGACATCCACGGAACAGGCACCAAAGGTATACTACACCAAGCCGGGCAACTACGACGTGACACTGAAGGTGACCAACGCCGACGGTGAGGACGAGGTGAAGAAGACCTCCTTCGTCAGCGTGGAGGGACAGGCGCCACAGGCGGCAATGATCCTGCCGGCAGACTTCCGCGAGCTTTCCACGAGGATGCACATGGTGGCACCTCTCGCAAAGGTCCACTTCGCCGATGCCTCAAAGGGCTATCCAGACAGGTTCTCATGGGCGATGTATTCTGAATACGAGTTCAAGAACAACACGAACGTGATATTCACCCCGAGCCATATATATACCACGAAGGATGCCGACTTCAACCACGAGAAGACGGGCAAGAACTTCGTGACGCATATCGCACAGAACGACGAGGGATATTCGTATGTGGACGACAGTCTGCAGGTGCAGTTTGACGGCTACATCACCAACTTCGAGCCCGATGACGGCTATCAGACCAACTTCACCGACGGCGACCTCACGCTGCCCGGCTCCAACAAGCTCGGTATAACGGCATGGGCGGAGAAATTCTCCAAGCCTTCCACGCCGATGATTCTCACTGAAATGTACGTGAACTTCACCAAGGCTTCGTCAGAAGAGCTGACGGACCAGATTGCAAACGTCACCTTCTCCCTCTATTCATCAAAGGACGGAATGCCCGGTGAGCGCATCGACATGCTCGACACATGGACGCTCTCCGAACTGAACTATGCACTGACGACAAACAGCGGCATCGTGACCATCGAACTGAGCAAGGAATACATCATCAACGACGAGTTCTTCGTGGTAATCGAGGGCATCCCGGAGAAAAGCGAAACCACGGAATGTGCGTTCGCCATGGCTCCGATGCGCGACCACGGCAACACCGCATACATGCTGAAGAACGGCAAATGGCAGCCGTTCACAGGATATTTCCAGGCGGCACCGGGCGGACAGACATCACTCGCCGTATTCCCAGTGGTGAAACATTCGGTGATGGTGGCTGCCAACGTGGACGAGAAGGGACAAGTGACCGTGGCTGACGACAAGCTGACCGTGGGCAAGGAAGCCGGCAGCATCAGCAAGACCATCTTCTCCAAACTCGGTTGGAAGGACGCCGCAACGGGTTCGTCATGGTGCAGGATAACCAACAAGCCAGGCGAATACACCGCCGACAATCTGGAAATAGCCTATGACGCCCTGCCCGACGGAATGGAGGAGCGCGAGGGATTCGTGGAAGTGACCGACGGCGTGAGCACGCTGAAGATATACATCACGCAGCAGAACAAGGCCACCGACGCCATCGACGGCATCACGGCAGACAACAACCTGCAGGGCAAACTCAGCAGCAGGCATATCTATGACCTGAACGGCAGGCGCATCTCATCCGCTTCGCTCGCCAAGGGCATATATATCGTGCGCGACGGCAACGTGACACGCAAGGTGATAAGGAAATGACAAGAAGAAGGCAGAAGACAAGAAAAGACATAAGACTATAAACAAGGAAAGAGCCGTAGACATCAGAGGAAGCCCTCTATGCCTGCGGCTCTTTATTATCTTAATACAAATTTCTGATACCAGTTATCTCATAACCTTGTGGCTCTTGCCGTTGTGACGGATGATGTAGATTCCCTTCAAAGCCGAACCGGAATCCACCTTCACGCCATCAAGCGTGTAGATGCCATCGGCAGCGGAAGATGACTCCTGTGCAGCTACGCCATTGATTGCCGCTGTGCCGCCGAGCTTCACGCTGTTGCAGTTTGTCACGTCAGCCATCTGCATGTTCTCCTGCGTAACCTTGTCGAAAGCCTTCGTAACGAAAGCAACCACCTTGATGTCCGCATCCTTCCATTCAGCAGGAAGAGTGTAGGTATAGTGTGCGGCATACTTACCGTTGTCGTTGGTAATCTTGTCGCCCTGAGGCTGCGTCATGTATGCACGGAGCACCTGGTTGTGCACGTATTTCTTTGAAACCACAGTACCGCCCATTAACTGGTTGCCCACGATGTTGTCCTCGGCAAGCATTATGGTGAGAGCCATGTCCCCGAAGATGGCAGGAGCCTCGTCAGCAATGTCACCGCTCACGTCTACGCTGACCTCCCTTGTCGAGCTGTCGAATGAAGAGCTGATGCCTACCGTAGCGAAAGACGGGAAGGTCTTTGCCTCGTCGATAAACACGCGTACTCCGTCGTATACAAGATTTGGCATAAAAGCGGCATAGTCATTCACGTCGAAAGCATAATGAGCCTCGCCCATGCCATAGTAGAAGCGGTTTGAAGTGCTGCAAGGGAAGGTATAGGCATAGAGGTCGTTCAGATAGAGCGAAGACTCCACAGCGAGCGGCTCGCCCTTCTGGTATATATTCACCACGCAGGCATCATTGTCCTTGTCCACCTTGGTGAACTCATCATTCACAAGCGGACCATAAGCGCTGTTCTGGCTGTTGTAAGTCTCGATGTATGACTGCTGGCGCAGGAAACCGTTGTTGTAGGCAACGAACGGGTCTGCATACTTGCCTTGCTCCGATTCTGAAGCAGCCTCACCGTCAATCTTGTCAACGAAGACGTTGAGGTTGTGTCTGCCTACTGCCGTTGACTCCGGAATAGGAATCTGTATTGACATGGTTTCAGACTTGCCCGGGGTCGAGGCGTCCTTTGGGGTTACATCCTTGTATACAGCCTCGCCGTCGTCAATTCTGAATCCAAAGCGCACCGACTCCAATTTCTCAAGTCCGGTATTGGTATAGGTCATCATTATATCCATTTCGCTGCCGATCTTCTTGTAGCTCACACCATTGAGCATGGAGTTGATACTAACCATCTTCTTAGGCAGGCTGCTCACGTCGACGATGAGCTGCACACAGAGGTCGCTGATGTTGGTAATCGACATGAAGTCTTCGCCCTGGAGGATAAGAGTGGAATAGCCGCTCGACACCTTGTTGCCGTAGAAGCAGAGGGCGCCCTTCTTGGATGCCGCCATCTCCTCGGTCTCGTTGTAGGTGAAGCCGAAGAGGAACTGATCCTCACCGGTGATTTCAATCTCCTGGGCACTGTTCAGACGGACGTCGTTCCAGCCTTCTGCCGTGCGGCGCACCTTGTTTCTCACCACTTCCTCGCCATGGCCCTGGCTGTCCACCTTGTAGATGAAGATGTTTGAGCTGCCGATAGACTTTGACAAAGCGAAACGCACGCCAACAATCTTGCAGCCCTTGTAGTTATTCATCATCTTTGCGGTGAGCATCGCTCCCATGTCATACGAGCCGGCTGTTGCTACGCACCCGTCCTTTACCGTGATGCTGTCGCCCTGGCTATAACCCACTCCGCGCTCCGTAGAGGCGAGGGCACGCTGCGGACCGCCGGCCATTGCCGGAGCAGCCATAACAGACTTTCCCTGAATATGGGCAGGCACGTATGCCACGCCGCGACTTGCGTCAATCTCCACCTGCTGTGCGCTAATGAAGAGGCACTGCATGAGGAGCACCATCAATATAGATATCTTTTTCATTCTATTTTCTATTTCTATGTGTTATTATTCAAAAGTGTTCAGGGGCAAGCATCTTTACTTGCGCACTTTCATCACCTTGTTGCCGCTCTTCACCACGTATACGCCCTGCGGCAGAGCATCCACGGAGCAATCCATCTTCTGGCCGGAGAGGGTGAACACCTCTGCCTTTGCCGGCATGGTGCTTATCGTCACCTCACCGATAGAGGAAACCACAAGCTGGTATGTAGCCATTTCCGAAGTGGCATTCTTGTATACTGCCTCGATGCCGATGGTGTGTGTGCCCTCGGTCAGTCCGGTGAGGCTGTATTCAGACTTGTCAGTTTCGCCCACCTTGGTGTTGTCGAGATATATGTTGAACTTAACCACGTTGCCGTAGTTCATGATTGTTCCGCCACCGTTCTCCGGCTCCACCTTGATATTGTCCACCTGTGCGAAGAATCCGTCGTAAGTGTTATAGTGCACGGCGAGGCGCACCTGCTTGCCCTCGTATGCAGCGAGAGGAGTGGAAAACTCCGACCACATCTCGCTCGGCATGTTCTTGGCAGAGCTGATAACGGTGAAGTCCTCCGGATGGTCGCCACCGTTTTCGGATACTGCAAACTCTATACTCTCGGGTAACGAGCTGGTATAGCTCTTCGCCGTCACCTTGAACTCATAGCCCTCATGGATATCCACGAGCGGAGAGATGAGCCACTTGTCAGCCGTGCTGCGCTGTGGCGAGAAGAATACCACGTATTTGTCTCCGTCGGGAGCATACATGGCAGGGTCGGTCGGGAGCATTGCCGGTGTCGTCTTCCATGGGTTGAACACCATAGGAGGAATTGCCGTAGGCTGGTTTGCTGTACCGGAACCCGGGAACGAAACGATGTTCGTCTGTGAACCGAGTGCTATAGGATATACAGGCATCTTGTCATTGTCGATGGTCTTCCATCCGCCGAAGTCGCCCGTGGCGAAGTCTTCGTATTCCTCGAAGCTGTCTTTGAAACCGAGAATCTGGTTCCAGCGCAGGAGTGCATCCATCTTGCCTTCAGTGCCGTTTGAGAGTTCGGCCGTGATGTTATACGGTGTCTGCACGTCGTCCTCAAGGGCTACGGTGAATGTCTTGTCGCCCGTGATGGTCTCCTTCACACTGTATTCCTTGAATGCGCCCTTCTGGATGGTAATGGTGTATTCGCCGTTTGGCAGGGCCTTTATTTCAGCCTTTCCGCCGGCAACGGTAAGGATGTAGTTCTCGCCAGTGGCAGTGGAGAGGATGTTGATCTGCTGTCCGTCCACCGTAGCCTTGCTGTCGGCAGAGACATTGAACTTGATATTGCTGTATGCAGAGTTGTCCACGGTGATTGTACCGCTTACGAGTTCGGTCTCTGCCACCTTGTATCTTGCCTTCACGCCGTAGGTGTGTGTGCCGTCGGCGATGTTCTCTATCGTGTATGAATAGTTTCCTGTAGAACCCATCAGATTGTTGTCGAGATATACGTCGAACACCTCGTTAGGGTTGGCAGGTGAGCGCTGCATGTCTGAAACCACAGGCACGCGCTGCGCCTTGCCCTGCAGACTGTGGCGTGGAGCTGCTGTCGGCTGTCCCTCATAGAACGGCTGTCCCACGTAGAAGTCGTCCACCATAAGCATGAACGCTCCGCCGGAATTGGCCTCGCTCACATAGCGGATAGCTATCTTCACCTTCTGTCCGGCATATGCCGAGAGGTCATAGTTCTTCTCGTGCCATCCCTTGTAATCCACGGTCTCGTAGTTTCCTGGAGAGAGCTGCACGAAGTCGTTCTTGTCCGGATTGTTCGTCTGTGTGGTGATGTACACGATGAACTTCTCGGGATATACGTCGGCTGCCTTTGCCATGAACGAGAGGATATTGTCTGTGCCCACCGTTATCTCCGGTGAGATGAGCCAGTCGTTGTTTGCATCGCCCGTTGATGTGCGTACGAAGCCCACATACTGTTTTCCCTCGTATGCACGGAGCACAGGATAATCGTAATACCAGATCGGCGTTACGGCGAGCGGGTTCATAATCTGGGCATACTGGCGGAGTCCGCGGTTAGGATAGTCTCCCACGAGCGGAGCGGCATTCAGCTTGTCGCCGTCGATACCGGTCCAGTCGCCGAACTCCACTGCGAAAGCGTCATAGCTCTCGAAATTGTCATAGAATGCCGGTTTCTCGGTATTCCATGTCAGCGCGAGCTTCTTGGCTGCGGTGTATGGATCAACGATGAGGTTTGCCTCGAGTGCAAACGGAGTGCGTGTCTTCTCCGTCAGGTTCAGCGTGATGTTCTTCACCGTCTCGCTCTCGGCGATGGTGAAAGTAGTCGTTGCCGTGTTGTAGCCGGCGCGTTCCACCTTGACGGAGTGGTTTCCGGCAAACGCCTTGACAGTAGCCTTTCCTTCGGCGTCGAGTACAACGCTGGCGTAGTTAAGGGAATAGTCGGTCTGAGTCACGGTGACTTCCTGTCCCTTCAGATTTTCTTTTGTGTCGCTGGTCACGGTGATGTTCAGTGTCTTGTCCATTTCCTGTGCCAGCATCGGCATGGCAACCAGGGCAAACACCGCCATGATCATCAATGTGTATAAATTCTTTTTCATTGCTTATAAATAATGTTTTTCTTATGATTGAAATATGTTGCAAATACAATCAGCGGATAAGCCGGGATGTGCGGGATGTTTCCCATAGAATTTCCGGCTGAACGACATAAAAAGGTAACGGGAACACCCGAACCGCATGGCGGCAGGTGGCACCCATTACCTTCTGTTTTTATCACTCAATCAGATAATATTCCTTACGGAGTGTGTTATCTGCGTGCAATCTTCATAGTCTTGGTGCCCTCGGCGGTCTGTACCTTCACGATGTATGCACCCTTTGCGAGAGTCTTCAGAGTCTCCATGCCCTGACCCTTGACAACCTCTATACCGTTCATGTTGTAGACAGTAACCTTGGCGTCGGATGTGATCTCGCTGCTCACTGTCTTGATGCCTGTTGTTCCACCGAAGTGAGAGAATGTGAAGTCATCATAGAATGCAGCCAGACGATAGCCATCTGTGTAGTCGCGTACACCGATGTAGATATCCTTGCCGGCATAAGCCGAGAGGTCTACTGTATAGTGTTTCCACTCATTGCCGTCAAGATAAGGAATCTCCTGGAGCTTCATCACCTCTGTGAATGCCTTGGTGTCGCTTGGTGTTGTCTCGCTCACGTAAACTCCAACCTTGTGCATTCCGGCTGGCAATACGCTGTTCTTGCTCTCCCAGTTGCGTGCCCAGAAGTCGAATGTTGACTGTGCTGTAGCTGTGAGTTTCTTTGAAACGATCCAGTTGTCGCCCTTGGTTTCTGAATCAAGCGGAGAACCCGGGATGAGGAATCCCTGACCAGAGACAGGAGCTACGTTCTTCAGATTTGATGTCTCGTATGCAGCGGCGAAAGCATATACTGTGCCGCTTTCCGGGAACTCTGTGCCGTAGCAAGTGAACGGCACGGTAGCTGAGTGGTCTACATCGATGAGTGTGAACTCTGCCTTCCATGGATGATCCAGGTCATTCTTCTCGAATGCGTAGTAGGCGATGTCCTCTGCAAGACCTGTTCCCTTTACAGGGAGAGATACTGAATAGCCGCTCTCGAACTCTATTGTGAGGTTGTCCTCCACGTCGGCTGCGCTCTGAAGAGCGTTGAACTGCACATTGAATTTCTTACCTTCCTTAGCTGCGATTTCGTCGCCTACAGCCAGTGAAGTAGCGAAGTTAGGTGTAGCGAATGAGATCTTCTTGATCTTCTGAGCCTGCTCGCCCTTGTTGAGGAGTGTGAAGATGTCGCCTGAGTTCACAGCCTGGTTGTAGTTCACCTTACCTGCTTCCCAGTTGTTCTTGTTGAATACCACCTTGTTGTCTGACTTCACCTCGATAAGCACGTTGTCAAGTCCGCAACCAGTGTCGTTGCCTGAGTAGCTGTAGTGTGTCCAACGGAACTGTACCACCTTGCCTGCGTACTGCTTCAGGTCGAAGTTCTCGTTGATCCAATAGTAGCGCTCGCCCATGGATGTGTTGACAACAGCCTTCTCATAATTCTGCGACAGCCATGCAAGTTCCTTCCACTCGCCGTCAACATTGATTTCGAATGTCACCTTCTCGATGCCGTTGCCGGTCTCGCCCTCTACGTTGAATTTCTTTGCAAGTCCGCTCTCGTCTGCGATAGCGTCTGTCGGATGCTGGTCAATCCAGTCGAATGAGATGTTCACTTCCTGTCCCTCCGGAAGCTTGAACTCTGGAGTGGTTACAGATGAGTGGTTACCCTTGTCGAGCCACATGTTGAAGAGGCATGGAGCAGGATTTCCTTTACCTGAGAGGATAGACCACTTACGGTTCTCGTACTGTGTGAGTGTTGATTCAGATGTCCAACCTGCAGGCAGCTTGTCAAGACCTGTGAAGTCCATTACGTATGGATACTCAGTGTTTGTAGCATCCTTCTGGGTTGTGAATGTGTACTCCTCAGCATCAGCGGTCTCGCCCTTGGCGTTCACGCCGACAACCTTCCAGTAGTATGTAGTCTCATAGTCAGCCACAGGCAGGGTGAATGTCAGGTTGCTGCCCATGTCATTGCCGTTTGCCACGTCGTAGTTGCCTGAAGACTTACCGATATATATCTTGTATGTCTTGGCGAACTGGGCCGGTGTCCACTCGAACTTGATGTTCTTGGCGAATACGTCCTTCTCCTCGTTTGCCGGTGTCAGATACTTAACCTTTCCAGGTACTCCGTCAGCTCCATAGAGAGTCGGGAGGAAGATACGGTCGAGATAGAATGAGCTTGTCTCTGGCACATCGCCGTCGTTTGATTTAACGGCTGTGTTGTGCCAGCGTACATAAGAGTCGTCTGTACCTACGCCGAGGTCTACTGTAACGAAGAGCGCCTTGTTCTGCACCTCGTCGTTCTGATAGTCAAACTTCCACTTCTCGGTCCATGTCTTTCCGCCGTCGGTAGAAAGCTCCAGATAGATATCATTGCTCTGGTATGTTGTGCCGTCGTTCGAAGTGAAATCGTTGTAATACTGGAACATCACCTTGCCGCCCTTTGTCAGGTCGAGGCGAGGAGACTTGAGATAGTTCTCCAAGAAGGAAACGCCTGCATATACCGAGCGGTCGCCCTCAAGAGCAGAAGACGTAGCGCTCCATCCGTCGTTCACCCATCCTGCCGGCGGGAAGTAAGCCTCGAATGTCTCCTCGGTCAATCCGTCCGGCACCATTGTCTTGGTGGCCTTCAGTTTCACGGTGATGTCGCCGCCATTGGTATGGATCACGGCCTGTGCCTCTGCTGGAGTGGTGAGGGCCACATTATATACGAACTGGAACTGGACTGCATCCATTACGTCGAGATCAACAGTAGTCGGGTCGATGTTCATCGTCACGCCGCTCGGCAGATCCACGCTTGTAATCTTCAGTCCCTTCTTTCCTGTATTCTGCAGCTTGAAGACTTCTGAATAGAATTTCTCGCCCATATATACAGTGCCGTAGTCATAGCTTGTCTTGTTGATGCTGGCTACAGGGCCGGTTACAGGAGTTGCCTGCTTCACGAGCACGTTGTCAAGATAAACCACGTTGGATTTCTCCGTGAGCATCTTGTAGACGAAAGCAATCTTGATTTTCTTTCCCTGCCATTCGCTCAGGTCAATCTTACTTGTCTGGACTGACCAACTCTCAAACGGATAAGCCACGCCACTCGCCTTCAGGTCTTCCATGTTCTGGATGGAGAAGATGGTCTCGGCATTGTTCACGTCACCATTCTCCACGATACGCACCTGCAGGTCATAGCGGTATGTATCCATGTATGCCTGTGGGCTCACCTTCCAGTCGAAACTCAACTGATAGGTGTTGTTGAGGTCAAGCTCCGGCGTGAGCAGGATTTCCTCGCGGGGGCCCTGACCTTCGTCTTGGTATGAGGCACCGTCGCACTGGGCAACATGCTTGCCGGTTATAGTACCCTTTTCACTATAATAGTTCGCCCAGTTAAACTGTGTTGTCGAACCGCTGTAAGAATTCACAGTTGTCCACCCTTCGGCAACCGGCTGTGAATATGTCTCTGTGCTTCCGGTTTCAAATCCTTCATCAAGGATTGTCTGTGCATTCGCAGTAGAAGAACCTACAAATGCAGCCGCAAGAAGCATAAAAGCAAAACACTTTTTCATTGGCTTATTAATTTAAATTTATATTTAGTTGTGAATATTATTATCATCTATAAAAACACGCAGATACGTAATTCAGCCGGACAAAGATACGAATTTATTTCAAACTGCAATCATAATTTGGTATTTTTTTTCAAAATAATTTTATTATACGTGTAATTTATACAAATTAAAAGTATAAACATTCAATCCGTGTGTTTACGTACACAAATATAATGTCCGCACGGCGATGCTACAGAACGAAGTCTCTATACCTTATTATATATGGGCAGACTTGTCCTCATTCAACCATTATCCATCACCTTTGGCCATTCCTCATCTTTACCCTCACACCCTCACACCTACCCTCACCACTAAAACCACGATAAACAGGGCGTTTCAGACGAAACGTGAGGGTGTGAGGGTAGAAAAAGAAAAAATTTCGACCTGTACGGTTGAAATGGCTATCCGGCCATCTTGAATTCCACACTCCCGCTGCCATCCAATTTTCTAACTCACCATTGATCATTGCAGCAGTAATGATTGCCAAAGCACCACTTCCGGATTTTGACCATGACATACCATTGTGGTTCTGGCGAGTGGCAACTACAGGAATATCCCATAGCCTCTGACGGCGGATTCTCTCCATTCAAACAACAATATAATAAAAAAAGTTTTTTTTCTTTTTTTACCCTCACACCCTCACAAATATGGATCAAACGCCCTGTTTATCGGGGTTTCAAGGGTGAGGGTAAGTGTGAGGGCAGAACTTTTACCCTCACACCTGCCCTCACACTACCCTCACACTTCCGGCACAGGGAAGTATTCTGTCAGGGTTTCTATTTACACAATTTAACAAAAGTACCAGAAAAGTATAGCTATCTGGTACCGACAGTTCAGCATAGGTATACCAACAGTATAGCTATGCCGGACTATCAGTATAGCTATGCTGCACTTTCGGTGCAAGGGTGCTGCACCTTTGGTGTCAGGATGCTGCACTTTTACTGGCACTATTATTCGAAAGTCTTTACGCCCTTTTTTCTTTTTGTTGACAGGCAATATCAAAGGCGAATCAAGAGCTCATTCTTCATTCTATTACAGCAAGACTTATCCATGAGGGTATGAGGGTGGTGTGAGGGTAAAAAACTTACCCTCACACTTACCCTCACACTCTTTATCGCTGTCTGTCAGTCTGTTACGGTAAAAAGTGAGGGTGTGAGGGTAAAAAAGAAAAAAAAATTTTTTTATTATATTGTAACTTGAATGGAGAGATTCCCGCCATCACAGACTATGGGATATCATATCATTGCAGGAAACTACACCAAGCAGTATGCCACGGCCTCTCTACATATTACCTTTTTATTGGTTTATATTATCAACTCTTCCACTTTGTCAACTTCGGGTGCAAAATTACTACATTATGACAACCTATCGCACTAAAGCATTTCGTTTTGATTAAGATATTTATCTATTACTTACGATTAGACTGTATACAAACAAACTTGATTTCATATTGAAAGTATGACACGTTAAAATAATTACAGTTTGATATTTTTATCAAAATAAAACATAAAAACGAAGTCGGAAGCGATACGCCGTAAGACAAATTGTTGTATTTTTGCAGGCGTAAACAAACACATCATAACAAAACAACGGTAAAAGATAAAAAAATGTCAGGTAACAGGATAAGATTCACCAAGATGCACGGCGCGGGAAACGACTACATATATGTGGACACGACCGCAAACGACATCTGTAACCCCGAAGAGAAAGCCATAAGATGGAGCGACCGCCACAAGGGTATAGGCAGCGACGGACTGGTTCTTATATGCAAGCCCACCACGCCGGAGGCTGACTACCGCATGAGGATTTTCAATGCCGACGGTTCGGAGGCAATGATGTGCGGAAACGCATCGCGCTGCATCGGCAAATATCTGTACGAAAGGGGATTGACCGACAAGACCATCATCCGTCTGGAAACCCTCTCGGGCATCAAGACGCTGGACCTGCACCTCAGCGAAGGGGGCAAGACGGTGGAGAGCGTCACAGTGGACATGCTCGAACCGTCATTCTCAAACGACAAGCAATATACAGGAGGCGAAGAGGGGACGGTGAGCGCCGGTGGAAGGACGTTCAAAGGAACGTTCGTCAGCATGGGCAACCCGCATTTCGTGATTTTCGTGGACGACATTGCGGGAATTGACATCGCCCGCTTCGGCAGACTGCTCGAATACGACAGGATTTTCCCCGAACGCTGCAACATAGAATTCGCCCAACCATTGCCCGACGGAAGTCTGCGCACGAGGGTATGGGAGCGAGGCAGCGGGATAACGATGGCTTGCGGCACGGGGGCATGCGCCACGGCTGCAGCAGCCGCACGGACAGGACGGGCGCCAAGGAAGAGCGTGATAAGGATGGACGGCGGCGACCTGACGATTGAATGGAGCGAGAACGACGGACATGTATACATGACGGGACCCGCCGAGATTGTGTTCGACGGAGAGATTGACGGATAACGGCAGACAAGAAGGACAACATGACGGAATCAGGAACTTACAACTTCAAAATAAAAGGAATATCAATATGGCATTAGTTAATGAGCATTACTTGAAACTACAGAAGAACTATCTCTTTGCAGACATCGCAAAGAAGGTCAACGCCTACAAGGTGTCACACCCGAAAGCCGACGTGATAAGTCTCGGCATCGGCGACGTGACGCAGCCGCTCGCACCGGCCGTAATCGAGGCGATGCATAAGGCGGTGGACGACATGGCAAGCAAGGAGACCTTCCACGGATACGGACCGGAGCAGGGACACCTGTGGCTGCGCGAGGCTATCGTGAAGAACGATTTCCTGCCGCGCGGCATACGCATCGATCCGAGCGAGGTGTTCGTGAACGACGGAGCGAAGAGCGATACGGGAAACATCGGCGAACTCGTAAGATGGGACAACAGCATCGGAGTGACCGACCCGATATACCCCGTATACATCGACTCCAACGTGATGTGCGGAAGGGCGGGAGTGCTCGAAAACGGCAGGTGGAGCAACGTGACCTACATGCCGTGTACGGAGGAGAACGGATTCGTTCCGCAGATTCCCGACCACCGCGTGGACATGATCTACCTGTGTTACCCCAACAACCCGACAGGCACCGTAATCACCAAGGAGGAACTGAAGAAATGGGTGAACTACGCCCTGAAGAACGACACGCTGATATTCTATGATGCCGCATACGAGGCCTACATCACCGAGCCGGACATCCCCCACTCCATCTATGAAATCAAGGGGGCAAGAAAGGTGGCGATAGAATTCCACAGCTATTCGAAGACTGCCGGATTCACAGGCGTGAGATGCGGATACACCGTGATACCCAAGGAACTGACTGCAGTAACCATCGACGGCAAGCAGCGCCTCGCCCTCAACCCGCTGTGGGACCGCCGCCAATGCACCAAGTTCAACGGCACAAGCTACATCAGCCAGCGCGCCGCCTCAGCGATATACACTCCCGAAGGAAAGGCTCAGACAAAGGCAACCATCGATTACTACATGGGCAACGCCCGACTGATGCACGAGGCGCTGGAGAAGCTCGGCTTCAAGGTATACGGAGGCATCAACGCCCCATACCTCTGGGTGAAGACACCCGAAGGCACGGACAGCTGGAAATTCTTCGAACAGCTGCTCTACGGAGCACAGATAGTATGCACGCCGGGCGTGGGCTTCGGTCCGAGCGGCGAGGGATATGTGCGCTTCACTTCGTTCGGCGACCGTAAGGACTGCGAGGAAGCCATGCGGCGCCTTGCACAATGGATGAAGGGATAGTCCAGACAAATTAAGCGTCAGGCGGAAAAGGATGAAAGAAAAGGCGGGAACGCATGAAAAAACAGGATGAAAGCACCGCTCCGGACTTCCGGTTTTGCATCGAATGGTGTAAAAATGCGCCTTAAACATCCGTAGGATGTACAAAAATGATGAATAAATGTATGACCTACGTCAAAAAGACAAACAAAACAGCGAATAAAGATACAAAAAGTATGCTGTATGTAAAAAAAAGCATTACCTTTGCAACAAAATAAATAAACTACATATTCAAATAAGCTTAAAACAATGGCAAATTTAAGATTTCAGGTTGTTGAAGAGGCGTTCAAGAAGCGCCCCGTAGAAGTGATTGCACCGGTGGAGCGTCCGTCCGAATATTTCGGAAAGTACGTTTTCAACCGTGCGAAGATGTACAAATATCTGCCAGCAGATGTCTACACCAAGCTCATCGACGTGATGGACAACGGAGCTACGCTCGACCGCTCCATCGCAGACGCCGTGGCAGCCGGAATGAAGCAGTGGGCCGAGGAGAACGGAGTGACCCATTACACCCACTGGTTCCAGCCCCTGACAGGAGGCACAGCCGAGAAGCACGATGCCTTCATCGAGCACGACGGCAAGGGAGGTATGATTGAGGAGTTCTCCGGAAAGCTGCTCGTACAGCAGGAGCCGGACGCAAGCTCATTCCCTAACGGCGGAATCAGGAATACCTTCGAGGCACGCGGATATTCGGCATGGGACCCTACATCGCCCGTGTTCATCATCGACGACACTCTCTGCATACCTACGATCTTCATATCATACACAGGTGAGGCGCTCGACTACAAGGCTCCTCTTCTGCGCGCCCTGCACGCCGTAAACGTGGCTGCCACAAACGTATGCAAGTATTTCGACCCGAAAGTGAGCAAGGTGACGGCAAACCTGGGATGGGAACAGGAGTATTTCCTCGTTGACGCCGACCTCTACAGCGCCCGCCCCGACCTGATGCTCACCGGCAGAACCCTCATGGGACACGACTCGGCAAAGAACCAGCAGATGGACGACCACTACTTCGGAACCATCCCCGACCGTGTGCAGGCATTCATGAAAGACCTCGAAATCCAGGCCCTCGAACTGTCAATCCCATGCAAGACGCGCCACAACGAGGTGGCACCGAACCAGTTTGAGATTGCCCCTATATTCGAGGAGTGCAACCTTGCTGTAGACCATAACATGCTGCTCATGTCACTGATGAAGAAGGTGGCACGCAAGCACGGATTCGTTGTTCTGCTCCACGAGAAGCCGTTCGCCGGCATAAACGGAAGCGGCAAGCACAACAACTGGAGCCTCTCCACCGACACCGGCGTACTGCTCCACGCCCCAGGCAAGACACCAGAAGCAACACTCCGCTTCGTAACGTTCATCGTGGAGACACTGATGGGCGTATACCGCCACAACGGACTCATCAAGGCATCCATCATGAGCGCCACAAACGCTCACCGACTGGGAGCCAACGAGGCACCGCCAGCAATCATCTCATCATTCCTCGGCACACAGCTGGCAGAACTCCTGAAGCACATCGAGGAGAGCGACAACGAGGATGTACTGAAGATGGCAGGCAAGCAGGGACTGAAGATGGACATCCCGGAGATTCCGGAACTGCTCATCGACAACACCGACCGCAACCGCACATCGCCTTTCGCCTTCACAGGAAACAGATTCGAGTTCCGTGCCGTAGGTTCAGAAGCAAACTGTGCGTCTGCGATGATTGCCCTCAACACAGCAGTGGCAGAGGCTCTGACCGACTTCAAGACCCGCGTGGACGAGCTTATCGCCAAGGGCGACGACAAGACAAAGGCCATCATCACCGTGCTGCGCGAGGACCTCAAGGTATGCAAGCCTATCCATTTCGACGGCAACGGATATTCCGACGAGTGGGTTGAAGAGGCAAAGAAGCGCGGACTCGACTGCGAAACGAGCTGCCCTGTCATCTTCGACAACTATCTGAGCGAGTCATCAGTGAAGATGTTCACAAGCCAGAACGTGATGACAAAGAAGGAGCTTGAGGCACGCAACGAAGTGAAATGGGAGACCTACACCAAGAAGATACAGATTGAGGCACGCGTATTCGGCGACCTCACGATGAACCATATCATCCCCGTGGCGACACACTACCAGAGCATGCTGCTGAAGAATGTTCAGAACATGCGCACCGTGTTCCCGCTCGACGAGGCAGAAAGCCTGAGCAAGCGCAACGTGAAGATTATCCGCGACATCGCCGAGCGCACGCAGATTATCGAGAAGGGCGTGGAGGACTTGGTCAACGCACGCAAGGTGGCCAACAAGATTGCCGACGAGCGCGAGAAGGCTATCGCCTACCACGACACCGTGGCGCCGAAGATGGAGGAAATCCGCTACCACATCGACAAGCTCGAGCTTACGGTAAGCGACGAACTCTGGACTCTGCCTAAATACCGCGAACTTTTATTCATAAAATAAGCTGCCGGCAAGCTACAGGCCCCGTGGGGCAACCTGCTCCACAATGCCTGCTTGCAGACAAGCACATAAGATTACAATCTATTTCTTTTATTGGTTGTTTAAGTTGGGGACTGCATGGTTGTGAAACCGTGCGGTCCCCTTTTTTTAATGGCTCTTCCGTCATCATAACGTTGAGTCAAGAAGATACAGGAAAGGGAAACAGGGGGATTGCGGGTTGATTTCCATCACAAAACGGGGAAAAACAAAAAAAATGGCAGTAAAATGGATGAAAAAGAACGACATACGCTTTTTTATTGTTAATTTTGCAGCGTATTATGCACTCATGCGCAACGGGGACAGGCATCGGACGGACGGGACACCACCCTACCGCCCCGGAAACCGACTTAACCGGATGCGGGAATGAGCTTATATAACAAGGTAAAGGAATATGAATATACTTAGCGAAATAAACAAGGCGGCGAAAGAAGCCGTGAAGGCACTCTACGGACAGGATGTTCCGGAGAAGATGGTGCAGGTGCAGAAAACGAAGAAGGAGTTTGAGGGAAGCCTCACTATCGTGGTGTTCCCGTTCCTCAAGATGTCGAAGAAGAAGCCGGAGGACACGGCGCAGGAAATCGGCCAGTGGCTGAAGGAGAACTGCAAGGCCGTGGCTGACTTCAACGTGGTGAAGGGTTTCCTGAACATCGTGATAGACAAGGCGGCATGGCTCTCCATGCTCAACGACATCAACAAGGACGAGCACTACGGCGAGGTAGCGGCGAAGGAGGATTCTCCGCTCGTGATGATCGAGTATTCATCGCCTAACACCAACAAGCCATTGCATCTGGGACACGTGCGCAACAACCTGCTCGGATGGTCTTTGGCACAGATTATGGCTGCCAACGGCAACAAGGTGGTGAAGACTAACATCGTGAACGACCGCGGAATACACATCTGCAAGTCGATGCTCGCATGGCTGAAATGGGGCAACGGCGTTACGCCGGAGACAAGCGGCAAGAAGGGCGACCATCTGATCGGCGACTTCTACGTGGCGTTCGACAAGCACTACCGCGAGGAGGTGAAGGAGCTCAAGGCTAAATACACTGCCGAGGGCATGGACGAAGAGGCTGCCGAGAAGAAGGCAAAAGACGAGGCTCCGCTCATCAAGGAGGCCCACGAGATGCTCGTGAAATGGGAGCAGGGCGACAAGGAAGTGCGCGCGCTTTGGGAGAAGATGAACTCATGGGTGTACGAGGGCTTCGACGAGACGTACAGGAATCTCGGCGTGGGCTTCGACAAAATCTACTATGAGTCGCAGACCTACCTCAAGGGCAAGGCCAAGGTGGAGGAAGGACTGGAGAAGGGTCTCTTCGAGCGTCACGAGGACAACAGCGTATGGGCTGACCTCACCGACGAGGGACTCGACCAGAAACTGCTGCTCCGTTCCGACGGCACGTCGGTCTACATGACACAGGATATCGGCACCGCCGAGATGCGTTTCAAGGACTACCCTATCGACAAGATGATATACGTGGTGGGCAATGAGCAGAACTACCACTTCCAGGTGCTCTCCATCCTGCTCGACCGTCTCGGATTCAAGTGGGGCAAGGAGCTGGTACACTTCTCCTACGGTATGGTGGAGCTGCCCAACGGCAAGATGAAGAGCCGCGAGGGAACGGTGGTTGACGCCGACGACCTCATCGCCACGATGGTGGCCGACGCCAAGAAGACGAGCGAGGAGCTGGGCAAGTTCAACGACATGACCGAGGAAGAGCGCGACAACATCGCCCGCATCGTGGGCATGGGAGCGCTGAAATACTTCATCCTGAAGGTTGACGCCCGCAAGAACATGCTCTTCAACCCAGAAGAGAGCATCGACTTCAACGGCAACACGGGGCCGTTCATACAATACACCTACGCCCGCATCCGCAGCATCCTCCGCAAGGCTGCCGCACAGGGCATCGCCATCCCAGAGGTTCTCGCCGACGACATGCCGCTGAACCAGAAGGAGACGGAACTGATACAGAAGATGGACGAGTTCGGAGCTGCCGTGCGCCAGGCCGGCAAGGACTACTCGCCGAGCGGCATAGCAAACTACTGCTATGAGCTGACGAAGGACTTCAACCAGTTCTACCACGACTACAGCATCCTCAACGCGGAGAACGAAAACGAAAAGGTGGTGCGCCTCGTCATCGCCAAGAACGTGGCGAAGACCATCAAGAACGGCATGGCCCTGCTGGGCATCGAAGTACCGGAGAGAATGTAATCAATTCATAATTCTAAATTTTTGATTGGGGTGGCAGGAAAGTCTATAGAATCAGTTCTGCCGCCCCATTTTTCATATAAAGTACAAGAATGAAAGACTTAGTTTCGCCGCCGGATTACAGAAACGACACGGTACTTCCCCTCCCAATGGAAGTGGATGCGCAGGCGTGGGCTGTGGATGCTGCCTGTTCGGGCAATCCCGGGCCGATGGAATACCGCGGCATTGACCTTGCCACGGGGGCTGAGGTGTTCCATTTCGGCCCCGTACACGGCACGAACAACATCGGGGAGTTCCTTGCCATAGTACACGCCCTTGCCCTCATGGAGAAGCAGGGCATCAGAAAGACAATATATTCCGACAGTCGCAACGCCATCCTGTGGGTGCAGAAGCGGCAGTGTAAGACGAAGCTCGACCGCACTCCGCAGACCGCCCAGCTATACAACGTGATAGCCCGTGCCGAGATGTGGCTCAAGACCCACTCCTTCCGCGTGCCGATAGAGAAATGGGAAACAAAGCGGTGGGGCGAAGTGCCTGCCGATTTCGGGAGGAAGGGATAATCTTGTTCATGAAAAGCAGGAATCACCATATAAAACGAAAGCCAAGAAGAACGGTTCTCCTTGGCTTTCGTCTTTTCTTGTCTGAATGATTCAGAGTTTCTTGAACTCTCCGTAAATCTTCTCTGAAATCTCCTTGAATTCCTCGTCGGCGAGCTTCAGCTTGGGATTGGAGAAGAGCATGTCTTTCTCGCTTTGCATCGGCACGAGGTGCACGTGTGCGTGGGCAACCTCAAGGCCCAAAACAGCCATACCGACCTTGCGGCACGGGAAGGCGTTCTTGATGGCCACGGCCACCTTCTTTGCGAACACGGCCATCTCGGCAATCTCCTCGTCGGTCATGTCGAAATAGTAGTCCACCTCACGACGCGGGATTACCAGCGTGTGTCCCTTCACTAACGGATTTATGTCGAGAAATGCATAGAATTTCTCGCTCTCGGCGCATTTCCAGCTTGGAATCTCGCCGGCTACTATCTTTGAAAAGATGTCCATTGTCTTGAATTTAGAGTTTTAGGGTTAAGAATCTATTCTACCGTAATCTTGTCGATTCTCAGTTTGATGGTACCGCGCGGAATCTTTATTTCCGCCTCGTCGCCCACCTTCTTGTTGAGCAGTCCCTGCGCGATAGGAGTCTTGATGGAAATCTTGCCCTCCTTCAGGTTTGCCTCACTCTCGCTCACGATGGTATAGGTCATCTTGGCGTTGGTGGTGAGGTTGGTCATCTCCACCTTGGAGAGAATCTGCACGGCATCAGTGCTGAGACGCGACACGTCGACGATCTTAGCCTCAGAGATTGCAAGTTTCAGCTTGTTGATCTTATCCTCGAGATGAGCCTGAGCCTCCTTGGCGGCATCATACTCAGAATTTTCACTCAAATCGCCCTTGTCAGCAGCCTCTGCGATTGCGGCAGACGCCTTGGGACGCTCTACACTTTCCAAACGTTTCAGTTCGGCCACCATCTTGTCGTAGCCTTCTTGTGACATGTAAGCCATAATGTTTTAAATCCTTTCTTTATATTTATAATGTTTTTCCGCGGCAGAATAAGATAATGGATTCCGGCAGCAAACTATGCCGAAATCCATTACCTCGTTCTGTCGTCTTCTGTTTTCCCAGTTACGGAATAAATGCATGTCAATGGATAAATACATGCCTTTTATCTGTTTTTTATCCCCTTGATGCAGTATTCCTATGCAAAGATAGTTATTATTTTTGAATGTAAAAACAAAAAAATGAAGAAAAGCATGTTTCTTCGTGTTTTTATTCCTAATTTTGCACACATAATATATAATAACACATATAAATCTATTTCATTATGATAACACCTTCAGAGAAAAAAGCCATTCTTGAACTGATGCACAGGCAGGTGGTTCCGGCCATCGGCTGCACCGAACCTATAGCCGTGGCACTGTGCGTGGCGAAAGCTACAGAACTGCTGGGCTCCGTGCCCGAGCATATCGAAGTGAGACTCAGCGCCAACATCTTCAAAAACGCCATGGGCGTAGGCATCCCCGGCACGGGAATGATCGGTCTGCCCATTGCCATAGCCCTCGGCTCGCTCGTGGGCAAGGCGGAACTGGAGCTGGAAGTGCTGCGCGACTGCAAGAAGCAGGACGTGGAGCGCGGCAAGGCATTCATCGCCGAAGACCGCATACATATCTCGCTAGAGAAGGAGGACCCCGACAAGCTGTATATCAACGTGGTGTGCAGCGCCGGAGACAAGGAGGCTGAGGCAAGGATAAAGGGAGCACACACGAACTTCGTTTTCCTGCGCCAGGACAAGGAGGTGTTGCTCAACGTGGGAGCTTGTGCCGGACAGGCCACGGCCCACGCCACGGACGTGAAGCTCACACTGCACAAAGTGTATGAGTTCGCTTCCACAACCGACCTCGACGACCTGCGCTTCATCCTTGAGGCGAAGAGACTGAACGAGGCTGCATCCGAAGCCGGACTGACGGAGAACTACGGCCACGAGCTGGGCAAGACGCTGTGCAGTCCGCTCGGCCACGGCATAATGGGCGACAGTATCTTCTCGAGAATACTCTCGGCCACAAGCTGTGCCTGCGACGCGCGCATGGCCGGTGCGATGATTCCGGTGATGAGCAACAGCGGCAGCGGAAACCAGGGGATATGCACCACGATGCCCGTGGTGGTATTTGCCAAGGAGAACCACAACACGGAGGAGGAGCTTATCCGCGCTCTCGTGATGAGCAACCTCACGGCGATATACATCAAGCAGAACCTCGGAGCTCTGTCGGCCCTCTGCGGCTGCGTGGTGGCAAGCACGGGCAGCAGCTGCGGCATCACATATCTGATGGGCGGCACATACGAACAGATTTCCTTCTCGGTGAAGAACATGATAGCCAACCTGACGGGTATGATTTGCGACGGAGCGAAGCCAAGCTGCGCCCTGAAGCTCACTTCGGGAGTGAGTACCGCCGTATTGAGCGCCATGCTCGCCATGCAGCATAAGTATGTGTCTTCGGTGGAGGGCATCATCGATGACGACGTGGACCAGAGCATCCGCAACCTTACTGCCATCGGTAGCCGCGGCATGGACGACACTGACCGCTTCGTGCTCGATATCATGACGCATAAGGGAGTGAGAGAGGAGTGAGGAGTGTGGAGTGTGGAGTGAGGAGTTTTCTGTTATACCATTCCCATTGCTCCTGCCTGCTCTATAATTTCTATCTGTCCCATGATTCTAAAAGAAAAGAAGAAAACAAAAAGAAGAAAACAAAACAACAAAACATAAAGCAATAATGAAGACAACAACGAAGAAGGTGATAATGACCACCATGATGCTTCTCATGGCAGTGATGCTGTGGGCGCAGGGCAATCCGGTGCATTTCACCGTGAGCCAGAAACAAGTATCCGACACAGAGATTGACGTAATCTTCAAGGGCAAGATAGCTGCCGGATGGCACGTATATGCCCCCAACATCCCTGCCGACGGACCAATCCCCGCCACCATCACGACTGAGAAGTCGGAAGGCGTGAAAGCCGTGGGCAAGCTGAAGGCACAAGGCAAGGAAATAAAGGAGTATGACCAAATCTTCGGCATGCAGCTCCGATATTTCGAAAACAACGTGACCTTCGTGCAGCGCTACAAGATTACGGGCAAGACATACAACGTGAAAGGCTATCTGGAATACGGCGCATGCAACGACACGGGCTGTATGCCGCCTACATCTGTGGAATTTGCATACAAGGGCAACGGGCCTGCCGATGCTCCCGAAGCCACGGAAGAGACGACAGCCGACGAGGCCGCTGCCGACACTGCAGCAGCCGTGGCACAGGTCCCGGCCGATACTGCCGCTGTGGACACAGCAGCCATCGGCGGCGACAGCAATCTCTGGAAGCCCGTCATAGACAAGCTGCAGGCTTATCAGGAGGGCGGAACCACTTCCCACTCCCTCTGGTATATCCTCATGATGGGATTCGTGGGCGGACTGCTCGCCGTATTGATGCCCTGCATCTGGCCTATAATCCCGATGACCGTAAGCTTCTTCCTGAAACGCAACAAGGACAAGGCAAAGGGTATCCGCGACGCCGTGACGTATGGCGTATCCATCATAGTAATATATGTGTTGCTCGGCTTCCTCATCACGCTGATTTCGGGAGGAAACGGACTGAACAGTCTGTCGACCAACGCTGTGTTCAACATCATAATCTTCCTCGTGCTCGTAGTATTCGCCGTATCATTCTTCGGATGGTTCGAGCTGGAACTGCCGTCGAAGTGGACCAACTCCGTTGACAACAAGGCTTCGGCCACAAGCGGACTGGTGTCGATATTCCTCATGGCGTTCACCCTCGTGCTTGTGTCGTTCTCATGCACGGCACCTATCATCGGACTCCTGCTCGCCGAATTCTCCACTTCGGGCAACATCGCCGCTCCGGCTGTCGGAATGCTCGGATTCTCCGTAGCGCTCGCCCTGCCGTTCACCCTCTTCGCCATGTTCCCCGCATGGCTCAAGTCGGCTCCTAAGTCCGGCTCATGGATGAACACGCTGAAGGTGACGCTCGGATTCGTGGAACTGGCATTCTCGCTGAAGTTCCTCTCCGTAGCCGACCTCGCCTACGGCTGGCACATCCTCGACCGCGAGACGTTCCTCGCCCTCTGGATTGCCATCTTCTTCCTGCTCGGACTCTATCTCATCGGCAAGCTCAAGTTCCAGAGCGACGTGATGATGGGCGAAAGCAAACCGATGCCTGTGCCTTGCGTAATGATGGGACTCGTATCATTCGCATTCGCAATATACATGGTGCCGGGTCTCTGGGGAGCACCCTGCAAGGCCGTTGGCGCATTCGCACCGCCGGTGAACACACAGGACTTCAACCTCAACACCAATGAGATTAAGCCGAAATACACCTCATACGAGGAAGGCATGGCAGCTGCCGCCGCACAGGGCAAGCCGGTGATGATAGACTTCACGGGCTTCGGCTGCGTGAACTGCCGCAAGATGGAGGCCGCCGTATGGACCGACCCGCGCGTTGCCGACAAGCTCAACAACGACTATATCCTCATCTCGCTCTACGTGGACGACAAGCAGCCGCTGGCACAGCCTATCGAAGTGACCGTGAACGGGCAGAAGCGCACCCTGCGCACCGTGGGCGACAAGTGGAGCTATCTGCAGCAGAGCAAGTTCGGCGCCCTCGCACAGCCGTATTACGTCACTCTCGACGCTGACGGCAATCCGCTGAGCCGTCCGTTCTCATACAAGGAGGACATCGACGACTATCTGCACTTCCTGCAGGAGGGTCTCGACAATTACAAGAGCAAGGACAGCAAGGCTGAATAAGCCAGCCCCTTGTCTTGAACAGACCAGACACTATACCGACAAATAAAATTCCGCCACCTGCCTCGTCAATCGATCCGGCAGGTGGCGGAATTCTTTTTTCCGTTAAACCCCAATCACATATCAGGGTTTGCTTGGATATTGTTTTTTCCCACCTCCTCTCTTTCATCCCCTCGGCAGGAAGCGTTCTGCCTGTCTGGGATTCAAGGAACGGCGTGAAGGGGGCGGCATAGCTATGGTATACTGCTGGTATAGCTATGTGATACTGTTGGTATACCTATGTGATACCGTTGGTACCAAGATGCTGCACTTTTCTGGTACCGTTTTTTCAATTTGTTTACAAGGCACCAGTTTCATTTACGTCCTGTAAGCGGCTTTATGCATTTAACAGAGAAGCCCGGATAAAGGCCGCCATTGAACAAGTCCCCGTATTACTCGAAATAATAAAGGAATGTGGCAACGCCCTCGAGCGCCTTCTTGCCGCTCTCCTTGATTTCGATGCGGAACTTGATTTCGGCCTTCGTCACACCGCGGAGGTTGGCGATAGACTGCAGGTCGGTGACGAGGCGGATGCTTTCGCCCGACTTCACTGCCTGGCCGAACTTCATCTTGTCCATTCCGTAGTTCACCATCATCTTCAGGTTGTTCACCTTGATGATCTGGTTCCACAGGTATGGCAGCATGGAGAGCGTGAGGTAGCCGTGTGCGATGGTTGTCTTGTATGGGCTTTCCTCCTTAGCCTTCTCTGTGTCGACGTGGATCCACTGGTGGTCGAGGGTGGCATCGGCAAACATATTGATGCGCTCCTGCGAAAGTTCTACGTAATCTGACGTACCGAGGTTCTTGCCTAAATAGGCTGCGAACTCATCGTAATTGTTGATGACTAATTGTGCCATAATATATTTATTTTATGATTTTAATTTTTATCCTGGAACAATCGGGCCACTGGGGACGCAACGGACCAATCATGACTTGTCATGAGCCATAGTCCTTCTTCGCTATCGTGGTCTCGAAGAGCACCATCCCCTTATGCTTGGTGGAGGAATAGGTGTATTTGAAGTTGTAGCCTGCCTCCTTGTAGTTCTTCAGACCGGTGTTGCCCTTCAGGCTCTCCACCATATCCTTGCGCAGCTGGTCCTTCAGGATTGCCGTGGTGTCGGCCTGCCCCCTGACAGACATATAATAGTGGAGCGTCAGTGTGGAGGATTCGAATACCATGCTGTCGGTGGTCACCGCCTCCGACAGTTTCAGCGGACAGTTCTTTCTCGTGAAATCCCTTGCCTCGCGCGCCGCCCTCTCCTCAAGGCTTTCCTGGCATGAGGCGAAAAGAAGCGCCGCCGTTGCAAAAAACAGAATCTTCTTCATTTTCTTATTCATTTTGGTTGAAGGGGTGGATTGACATACATATATATATACGTACCTTTATATATATCCATACAGTCGGCCCATCTCCCCTGCAACTTGTTTTCTTTTTTTGCAAAGTTACAAATAATATCCGTAATAACGCCCACTTTCGTGATGATATGACCTGAGCGGAGGCGAAATCCACTTAAACACAGCGCGGCTACATGCCTGCAATGTATCTGTAACATTCATCTAATAATCACAGAATACGGAATACAATGAAGAATGAAGAGTGAAGAATGAAGAATGAAGAATTGGAACTCTACTTCTTTTTCTCAAAATGCTGGTAGTCTTTGAGCGACTTCCAGCTGCCGCCCCATACAAAGCCGTGGCGGATGAACTCCTTATAAAGAAGGTCATTCTTGTCTATTTTACATGAGAAGTTGCGTGAGCGGTCGGCATAGCGCCGGCCGTTTTTCGGACTCACATCCACAGTGCCGTTCCGCCGACGCTTCACACATGGATTATACAGCGGATTCACGTCCACCGCCCTGCCCCAGCTGTGGTTCGACGCCACACGGGTGCCGGCCACATATCTGAAGTTGAAACACGACGTATTGTTCGCCGCCATAGACCGCTCGTCGTCCGCCCCGTAATCATCAATCAGCCTCATCCGCTCTATCGGATAGCGCGCATCGAAGAGATTGCGGAAGATGGAAAGCAAATCCTTCGCCACATCATTATGGCATACCATCTCGCCTACCTTTATCTTCCCATCAAGGTCATAGTGCAACACGCGGAGATAGCGCAGCGAGGAGCGCGCCACGGTGCAGTAGCTCTTGTACGAACGGCCCTTCATCCTGCGGAACACGTCGTCGGGGATTTCCATAGAGCGGAAGCAGCGCCCGATGCCATAAGCCTCGGCGTCGCGCCGGCTCACGGTCTCCTCCACCTTCCATTTCATTCCTCCTGTCTCCTGCGCCCTTGCGCCGGTCCCTGCCGTCATCATCATGACGGCCATGAAAGCCATGAAAATCCCTTTCCTCATCTTTTCCTTTTTATATTACGTTGCTCATTTTATGATTCGATGCCACAAAATTAGTGATAAATTTTGTAATACCACAAAATAAAATTACCTTTGCACTCACCAAATACATCGTTTGGCTCCGTAGCTTAGCTGAATAGAGCGTCAGATTCCGGTTCTGAAGGTCGTGGGTTTGAATCCCACCGGAGTCACTTTCTTATCATACAGGACTTTTTCCAATAACTGATATCTGGATAGGAAAAAGCTCTGAAGGTCGTGGGGTTGAATCCCAACGGAGTCACTTACAGAGATACTCGCCGAGTATCCTTTTTTGTATATCGATACTCATCGAGTATCCTTTTTTGTTTGTCATTTCCCTTGCAAGGCGTTTTTTTTCATATAACCCCCGAATAATTTGGCAGTTACAGGAATTATGTCTACCTTTGCACCGCTTTTCGGCGTAATCGCTGGCAGGAAGAAGAGTGGCCTGTTATGTTGCGTTGGAACGATAAACAATTTTAAAATTACAAATTACAATGGATTTGATTAAAGTTGCTGAGGAAGCATTTGCAAGCGAGAAGCAGTATCCTAAGTTCAAGGCTGGTGACACTGTTACCGTAGCTTACAAAATTATCGAGGGTTCTAAAGAGCGTATCCAGCTCTACCGTGGTGTTGTCATCAAGATCAACGGTGAGGGAACAAAGAAGCGTTTCACTGTACGCAAGATGTCTGGAACTGTTGGTGTAGAGCGTATCTTCCCAATGGAGTCTCCTAACATCGCAAGCATCGAGCTGAACAAGGTTGGTAAGGTTCGCCGCGCCAAGCTGTATTACCTGCGCAAGCTCACCGGTAAGAAGGCTCGTATCGCTGAGAAGAGAGTTATCACAAAGGAATAATCTCCTGCTCTCATCCTTCGTTAGAACAACGACGAAAAGAAATATGGCAGCTCGTCCCCGAAAAGAGGATTGGCTGCCTGTTTTTGTTTTATGGCATTCATACCGCAATGTACAACACTACCATCATCTGAAAACAATGGAAAAGAAAGAAATAAGGAGTTACTATACGGAAAGAATCAACGCCCTTTCGGCTGAACTGGAGAGCAGGAAGGCCAGGGTGAAATATTTCATAACGGCGGAGATTTCGCTGTTTGTCATCGGTGTAGGCATGGGCGTGGCATACTTCTCGGGATATATTCCCACGATGGAGTTCATCGCCCTGTTCTGTCTGCCGCTGGCTCTGTTCAAGGGCATCAAGGTGGCAGACGGGAACAACTCCCGCAGGATTGAGGACAGCGAGGCGCATCTGGGGGTATACAGGGACAACATGAGGTATATGGACGGCGACCACTCCAAGGGCGACGACGGATGCAGATTCATCAATCCCAACCATCAGTATGCCTACGACATGGATATCTTCGGCGAACATTCGCTCTTTCAGCGCATCTGCCGCACGGTGACTTCGGGCGGCAGCGACCGTCTGGCGCAGATTCTGTCGGAATGCGGACTGCCGCTTTCCGAGGGTGGTGCGAAGGTGGCTGACATCAACAGGCGCAGGGCGGCGATTGCGGAGTTGGCAGGGATGGAACCGTGGCGCACGGATTTCCTTGCCACGGGCTACGGCAAGAAGGTGGACACGGAGGCTATACGCCGGGCGATTGAGGAGACGCGCAATGCCGATATTCCGCAAGGGGCGGCTTCAAGGAGGGCGTTGGTCATGGCGGCGGCTTCGATGGTGGTGTTCATCACGCTGCTGCTGTTGGCTGTGTTCACTCCCGTGAGTGCCGACTGGGTATACACATGGACCGTGGTGCAGCTCGCACTGAGCATCGGCACATCGGCCAAGGCGATAAAGACAATAAGCAAGTCGGTTGAGAAGATCAACAGCAGCATGAAGGCATACATCGAGTTGCTTAGGATTATCTCGGCTGCTGGTTTCAAGGAGGAAGGGAACAGGGAGATTGCCGGAAAAATCGGCGGGGCGGCACTCGGTTCGCTGAAGGAGCTGAAGGGCATTCTCGATGCGCTCGACCGACGGGCTAACGTGCTCGGTCTCATCATCTTCAATGCCTTGGCATATAGCGATTTCTTCCTCGTGAGGCGTTATCTCATGTGGCAGAAGCGCAACATGGAGGCGATGCAGGTGTGGATTGACGCCGTAAGCGAGCTTGACGCAATGGTGTCGATGGCAACAATGCGCTATAACGAGCCGCAGGCCGTGGATGCCGACATTGTGGATACTGACAAGATTATATATGAGGCAAATGGACTGTATCATCCGTTCCTCGGCGAGAAGGCTGTGAGGAACGATTTCTCCGTCGTCGACGGCAACTACTATATCATTACTGGGGCCAACATGGCAGGCAAGAGCACATTCCTGCGCTCCATTGGCATCAACTATGTGATGGCGCTATGCGGAATGCCCGTGTTTGCGGAAAAGCTCCGTGTGTCGCTGTATAACCTCTTCAGCAGCATGCGCACGAACGATGACCTTGCCCATGGCATAAGCTATTTCAACGCCGAACTGCTAAGGCTCCGCCAGTTGCTCGACAACGTGAAGGCGGCTCCACGCACACTTATCATCCTCGACGAGATTCTCAAGGGCACCAACTCCCTCGACAAGCTGAACGGTTCGCGGATGTTTCTTGAGGCCATTGCGAAGCTCCCCGTAAGCGGCATCATCGCCACCCACGACCTTGAGCTCTCCAAGCTTGCCGATGAATACCCTTCGCGTTTCCACAATTTCTGCTTCGAGATAAAGCTCTCCCAAAACATAATATATTCATATAAGATTTCCCCCGGAACTGCCAAAAACCAAAACGCCACCTATCTCCTGAAAGGTATCCTGGAGGATAAATAAGGATATGGATTATCCAGGACTCCTTGAAAATCTAGAATCCCTAGAATGTCTAGAATATCTAGAATGTCTAGAATATCTAGAAAGTCTAGAATAACTAGAATTTCTAGACAGTCCAGCCCTTCCCCACAAAAAACACCAGCCTCACTCCTCCCCCAGCCTCTTCTTCAGCTCTTCAATCTCCCTTTTCTGCGAGTTATATGCCCTCAGGGCCCTTTCCCTGAGGTCATCATAGGCAGTCTTCCATTTCATCGCTTCCGCCTTGGCGTCAGCGAGAGCCTGCTCAAGAAGTGGATAGCTCTTCTCAAGCTCCTTGAGCCTTGCATCCTGCCGGTCACGGTATCCGGTACGCGCCTTGTGCATCCGTTCCTTTATGCCACCCTCGGTTATGAATTTCTGTTCGAGACCTTTAAGAAACGACATCATCATTCTATCAACCATATGACATAAGGTAATGGCATAATTGCACATCTGCTCATCACTCCATTGGACGAAAAAAGGTTCATAATCAGAAAGTCTGTTATGACGGCGGCAATAATCGAGCATCACGTCATAGCGGCTGTCTCCAGCAATATAGAATTGCAAATGGCGCGACTTGACATAATCCTCATAGTCTTCGCGCAATTCCTTTAGCGAAGCCCTTGCCACATTCAGGAGCTTCAGCTGCATCTCAGATGAAGTGATTCCATCGGCAAGGCCCTCCACGATATTCTGCTTGCACGAACGGGCGGCCTGGATTACCTGGTCGCGCGTACGGTCTTTGTAAAGGTGGATGAATCTGTTGCAGAATGAAAAGGACAACTGGTACAACACGTCTGATTTCTGATAGAAATACAACTCTTCCCAATTGACCTGCTGCCCGAGAACCCCACTCGTATTGTCTGCCGTATTCTCCATAACACTCCTTTTATGCCCTGCAGACAAGCACCGTGGCGTATGCGCTGATGCCCTCTTCACGACCGGTGAAGCCGAGCTTCTCCGTGGTGGTTGCCTTGATGGAGATATCGTCAATGTCGATATCCATAACACAGGCAAGACATTCCTTCATCGCCTCGACATGGGGATTTATCTTGGGGCGCTCGGCACAGATGGTGGCATCGATATTCCCTATATGATAGCCCTTTGTGGCTATAAGTTCTACGGTTTTCTTGAGAAGTATCTTGCTGTCTATGTCGAGGGTGTCTGCAGAGGTGTCAGGAAAGTGATAACCGATGTCTCGCATGTTTGCTGCTCCAAGCAGAGCGTCGCAGATGGCATGGATAAGCACGTCGGCATCGCTGTGGCCAAGAAGACCGAGAGTGTGCGGAATCTTTATTCCGCCGAGCCAAAGGTCACGACCTTCCACAAGCTTATGCACATCAAAACCGAATCCTACACGTATCTTCATAAATCTATCTCTTTGGTTTATAAATAAAAGGCTTATAATAAAACAGAACAGAATTAAAGGCGAGCCGATGGCTCGCCTTTAATATTTTATTTTCTTCTAAACAAATCCTTCAGTCCATCCATGTCGAAACCAAGAGTGAACCGAAGGGTCTGGTCGAGTGGGTTACTCTTTGCTGTTGCAATCACATAGCCGCAGTCGAGATTGAAAGCGCTCATGCGGAAGCCGGCACCCACGGTGAAGTATTTACGGTTTCCCTTGTTCTCCGACTCATGATGATAACCGGCACGAAGGGAGAACTTGTCATTGTAGATATACTCCGCACCAACGCTCCAGTTCACCTCCTCAAGTTCTTCCTTGAATCCGCCGGGGGCATCACCGAAGCTCTTGAACATACCGGAGATGCTGCTCGTGTTGTAATATTCATCTTCAACACGCTGATTATAGACATCTGGGTCCTCTCCCTCCTTCTGCTGCGGATATGTAGGCACAAGAAGCTTGTTGGCATCAGCAGAAATCGTGAAGCGGTTGAACTCGTCAATAGGCACCATGAGGGCTGCACCGAGACGCATATTGGTAGGGATGAATTCACTGTAATTGCTTCCGCCGAACTTTATCTTACTACCGATATTGCTTACGTTAAGACCGATGCCGAGCTGGCACTCGCGCGAACCTATATTTATATAGTTGTTGTAATAGCAGGCAATGTCGGCTGCGAAAGCGCTCGAAGCGGTACGTTCCTCGTCTGAGCTGTACTGCATATCCGACATAAGATAGCGCACACCTGCTGCGATGGAGAACTTCTCGCTCAGCATCAGCGAGTAAGCCACGTCGAACGACATCTCATACGGATTGATGGTCTGCGCATTGGAGAAATCCGTTGTTCCGGCATCCACTCCAGTATACACCTCACCAAGCGAGAAATACCTCAATGATGCCGACACGGCACTGTAGTCGCCTATGCGGTAATATCCTGCGAGATAGGCAATGTCCATATCGCTTACCAGCGAGCGGAGCCAAGGGGTATAGTTCAGGGCAAGACCGGCACGGCTGATGCAGAACGGATATTTTGCCGGGTTCCAGTACTGCGAGTTCACGTCTGGGTCGGTGGCTGCTCCCACATCTCCCATACCGGCGGCACGGGCATCAGGGGCAATGGACTGCGACACGAGTGCCGTGTGGATAGGATTAAACATGGCTCGCTTGTCCTGCGCCTTTGCGTCTGCAGCTACTATGACAAGGATTGCCGTCAATGCAAGTATTCTCAAGTTCTTCTTCATTATTCTATATTTCTTTGGTACTTATTCTGAATCGTTTCTCCCTGTTCGGAATCAGCTTCTTTCTCATTCCGAATTGCTATATGATAACTGATAAAGCGGGATATTATTGTATTTGGGGACTGTAAAGTTTCTCATCAGTCCAGCACGATGAGCTTCTTTGCCTTTGACACCTCACTGCTGCCGTCGCTGCTCAGACGCACGCGGTAGAGATATATTCCCGACTGGAGCTTTCCGCCGCCACCCGTGCAGAGGTCCCACGTGTATGTATAGGTTATGCCTGATGTGGCCCCAACATCGTTGTGTTTCCAAAGCAGGCGTCCGCTCGAATCAAACACCTCGATGCATACGTCCACGTTGCTGCCCGAACGGTCATGGGCGACGATGAACGTGGTGCTTGTACGCGCCGGATTATTTGTGCAATACACCTTTGTCATCCTCGGCGTGAGGCCGCGCACCACATTGAACTTCAGTGTGGAGACGCTCGGATTGTTCATTATGTCCCATGCCGTGAATTTCAACACGTGGGGTCCTTCCTCCAGCTCCGGAATGTTGTAGAACGTGGTTCCCTTGGTATATGAACCGAACTCGAACGAGAAGTTGTCGTTGAGCTTGTAGGTCTTCATCGGGTCTTCGTCGATAACGAGCTGCAGATCATGCCCGATGCCGTTGCCCGACGTGTTCAGTCCGTCCTCATCGGATATCTCGGCCACGAAATACGGTGTCGGGTTAACATCATCGCCGTTCGTGAAACCGGGCGAATTGAGATAGCAATAGACCGAGGGACCGAGGGAGTCTGTGGACAGTTCTTCCGAACCGCCCACGATGAAGCTGTCGCTGCTTCCGTTTGCCGTGCTCTTGCCGTCGCTGCTTATGCCGAAGGCGGTGATAAGTCCCTTGGCATCGGAATAGTTGATATCTTTAGTAACGGCAAACGGCACACTGAATCTGCCCGAACGTATGCTGTCGCTGCCGCTGAAGATGGTCTTTATGTGGTCGTAGTATACATACGACTTGTTTGTTCCCTCATCGCTCGTGTCATTCATTCTACCTGCCATTTTCTCCTTGGCGTCCTTCACGGTGATATTCACGATACCGTTGAACGACGCATTCACGCCGTTCTCCGATGCGGAGTTCACCACGTGGCCCTTTATCACGGCCTTCGACCCTGCCTTAATCTGCGGCAGTTCCGCAGCATCGGCAATGGCCACTCCGTTTATGCTGTCGATTATGATGGAGTCTGTAGGGATGTTCAACACCAGGGCAGGATCGCCGAGCAATGCATACTGGAGCTTGTTGATGGTATTGTCGCTGCCTGATCCGCTGCCTGGCATCACGAGTTTGTTCTTTGCCACGCGCTGCGCCTCGCCCACGGATATATACTTGCCGTCCACCTTGGTGAAGAGGGCGGTAAGGTAGGCATCGTCAAGGTATTTGTTATAATTGGTATATACGGTTCGCGTGGTGCCGTAGAATGCCACGGCTCCTCCGCTCGGATTCAGCACGGCAGTCTCGCCGATATTGTTCACAGTGCCGTCATACGGCATAATGTCGCACGAGGCGGTAATCCAGAACGAGAGTCCCTTGTTCCTGAAGTCCGCGAAATCATTGTATCTCAACACATTCTCGCCCGACATCTGGTCGGCTCGTCCGTGGCCGCAGTAGTTGAAGAGCAATGCTCCCTCGTTCTGCTGCTTCTTCACCAGCGCGGCGATTTCGGGGTATGTGCTTCCGGTGGCGGACGTTACGCGCGGGTACATATCCCACAACACCCTCTTCACCTGAAGTCCCGGCGCAAGCTTCTCCACGATGCCGGCTGCCTCGTCGGTTGCCTGCATGTGGACGTTGTTGTTTCCGTCGTCGCCGAGGAACATCGCCACATTCTGCCATGCACCCGAATTCTCCTTGTTCATGTAGCTTATCGTCTTGTCCACCATTATCTTGGCGGCATCGGCGGTAGATACGGGGAAACGGCCCACGGCGATATCGTATTTGTCGGTCTTCGAATCTGTCGTCGACGCTCCCCTGCCCTCTCCGTCGTCGAGGGCACAGAAGTATCCGTCGTCCACGAAGTTCTGTATCGCATGAAGGGAGTTCTCGCTCTCGAAGCAGAGCAGATAGTCGTCCACGCTCTTGTTTGCCGTGGCGGTGGTATTCATCCTGTTGTCCCATACGCAGTCGCCGAAGAGCACGAGATATTTGGGCATATCGCTTTCCGTCTCCGCCCTGTCATAGAACATCTTCAGATAGAGGCGGTATGCGTCTGCCTCCGGCGTTCCGCTCGAGAATTCGTTATAGAGTTCGTCTGCCGGCACGATGCGCACGCTCATCTTGTCGTGCTTCTCGTGGTATTCCTTCAGTCTCTCCGCCTGCTGGCGCAGCTTCTGGCTCGTTGGGATGATGATTATCATGTCGCAGGCCTTGTCGGCATGATGGTTCTGGTTTGTTATGTTGTATAAGTATTCCGGCTCGGGGAATGTGCCGTCCTTGAGGTTCGGTGCGGGCCTTATCCCGTCGCGGAAGGTCATGGCGATATAATCGAGGCGGATGATGTTGCTGCCGAGGTTCTTTATCTTTATGGTATTGGATGGCTGCAGGTTGTTGATGTTCCTGTAAATATCGGAGTTGCCCACACCCATATCATACGTGCCGCCCTTCGACATGCTGATACGGCCCACCACGGAGTCGTTGACGGATATCTGTGCCGTTGTTTCCGAACTTGCCGTCAGCACCACTTTCATGTAGGCTGATGTCACTCCTGCCGGCACCGTAATCGTGTAGCTGCCGGTGGCGCCAACGTTTATCGGAGCACTCTCAAACAGGTTTCTTCCACCCTGTCCCCAAGCGAAATTGTCCACTTCATGCAGTGCGTGATAGTCATCATTCGAGGGATAGAAGGAACTGACGAACGCCGTGGAGTCTACCGTAGCCGGCGCATCGTCGCCCTGCGTGAGGAAATAATATCCGTAGTCAGAATAAGGATTGCGCGTACGGGTGAGTTCTTCGGGGTCGCTCCAGGTCACCGTTCCCACGGCATAGAACAACCTTTTGCCGCCATAGCTGCACGTAGGCACCTCCTTCAGGTCGTCGTATTTCATGATGTCCTGCCCGTTGAGTTCCTCCGAATGCAGTGCTCCGCCATAGCCGTACACCTTCACCTTGCCCGGGTCTGTGAATCCCGCCCGCTTGATGAAGGCGTCGGAAAGACTGTATACGCCGCTCGACGGCACCCGTATCTTTGCCCATCTGCCCTTTGCCAACACCGAATTCTTGACATAGCGGTCTGCCTTCGATGCCTCCGCATTGGAGTTGGCGCGCATTATGCCCTGTGCCTTTGCCGCAGCCTTGACGCGGAGCATGAAGCTTACGAGCTTCTGGTATTTGCCGTCTCTGTATACTATCGGATTGAAATATACTTCCAGTATGCCGCTTCTCCTCTCCACCACGACGCGGCTGTTCACCACAGGCTCCTGCGGCAGGGCTCCCTGCCATACGCTCTTGAGCCTTGCGATGTCTGCCTTTTCCATCTCCATGTATTCGGGATATTCTATGGCGACGCTGTATGTGGAGTCGGCGTACTGCGTACCGAGCTTCTGCGAATACGTGAAGCACGGCAGCTGTTCGCCGATTCTTACTTCGTCGGCGGTGAGGTTGAAGAACTTCTGTGCCTTCATGCCGAAAGGACAGAGAAGCAGCATTATCGAAAGAAGTATATTCCTTATCATCTATTTCACGTTAAATTCAAGCACTTTCCTACTTTCAATGTATCCCTCCAGATGGTCGTCGATATTCACCGGAGCAACGCCCACGGGGGTGCCGGTATATAGGATATCGCCGGTCTTCAGTGTGAAGTACTTGCTTATGTATTCTATTATTTCGTCTATCTTGAAGAGCATGTCGCAGGTGCATCCCTCCTGCACGGTCTTGCCGTTGATGTCGAGATGGAACGGCAGCGCCTGCACGTTGCGGAATTTCTCCACCGGAACCCATTCTCCGATTACGGCCGAACCGTCGAACGCCTTGCACATCTCCCACGGCAGCCCTTTCTCGCGCATCTTGTTCAGCATGTCGATTGCCGTGAAGTCGATTCCCACGGTCACGGCGTCATAGTATCTGTGGGCGAAGCGCGCCGGTATCGCCTTGCCCAGGCGGCAGATGCGCACCACGATTTCCGTCTCGAAGTTCACGCGCCCCATGTCGTCGGGCAGGAAGAACGGTTTGCCGTCCTTCAGCAGTGCCGAGTCTGCCTTCATGAACACCACGGGGTTCTCTCCCCTATATAACGTTTCTTTTGGCTCTTTATTGTGTTGCGGATAATTCAATCCTACTCCGAATATTTTCATTGTTCTGTATGTTTTATATATGTTCTGTCATTCTGTCTTTGTCATTCTCTTTATTGCAGCGGTCAGCCAGTCACCTGTAGTAACGATGCCTTCGGGTCTTTCAAACGGTACGGGCTTGAGTTTCTTGTCGGCTTTCATCTCCGCCTTTGATACCAGTTCGATGCCGAGGATGTACATTTCCACGACAGTATCCACGTATCCCATGGTCTTTGTCTGGTAGGCGCGGTATCTGTCGGTCATATTTATCAGGTTGTATATTTTCGGTTCTCCGTATTCCGTACTGTATGTTTCGCTGTTGTACACGTCACCGAATGAGAATCCGAGGACAGGCACCTTGAACGGTTTGTCGGAAAACATGCTGTCTGTAACTATTTCGCAGCGTTTGTTTATCGGGTCTTCGTTCATATAGCATACCATGCCCAGTCTTTTCCATCCGCTTCTGATTCTTCTCGACCCCTTCAACGTGTTATAGTGTTTGTATCCGTTGAAGCGTGCGAATGTTGTAGGGTTGCCGAAGTTTGCCATTGAACTGAGCATCTTTGTCTCGCCCTCAAACGCCTTTTCGTCCTTGTATCTGGCTTCCGACAGGATTTTGTATGAATCCGGTTTGTCTTTGTCTGTATTTTCCTTGAAATACATATATACTATGCTTTCGCTCACGGTTGCCGGCTTGTTTTTCAGCACGCTCATCTGTCTGACGTACACCTTCATCCTTAGCATTGCATCTTTCTGCTTCGTGATTTTCACTTCGGGAAGCTTGCGGGTGCAGGGTTTGAGGAATATCAGCGAGTCTTTCAGCAACTGCAGATCTACGTTTACCGGCATGTAGTTTATATGCTGTATGTGTATGCTCTTGAGCCGTTCTGCGGCTTTGGGCAGTTTTCCGTCGTAGTCGGTGATTCCTATGACATCCGTCCCCTCGCCGTTGAAGACGCTTGCGGATATGACGGGCAGCTTGTCGTTTGCATCAACCACCGTGATTTGGCTGTATGCGCATTGGCATGCCATTGCAACTATTACTGACAATAGTGCTTTTATAAAGATATTCAGTTTTTTCATACGCAATAAATGTTATGGTTATGGTCAGACAAATAAACAATAAAAGCCAAGCAAACGATTACTTGAATCCCTTGCCTGGCTTTGTATTATGTGTAGATAATCCTGCGGATTAGTCTGCGCTCAGAGAGAAACGCTTGAAGTCAACCACGGTGAGGTCCTTGTCGGCAGCCTTCAAGTAGTCGGCAACAGACATCTTTGTGTCCTGGATGAACTCCTGGTCGAGCAGACAGCTCTCCTTGAAGAAGCGGTTGATACGACCCTTCACGATGTTCTCAAGCATAGCTGCAGGAATGTTTGCTGCCTTCTCTGCAGATACGGTAGCGATGATTTCCTTAGCCTTGGCAACGTCCTCAGCAGTGATCCATCCCTTGCCCATGTTAGACTCCATGTGCTCCTCAGAGTCTACGTGAGCAGGATTGATGCCAGCCTTCTTCAGAGCTGCGTCAACAGCCTTCTGAACCTGCTCCTGCTTTGTCTTCTCGGCAGCAACCTTCTTCTCCTCCTCGATAACCTCTGGAGCGATGCCAGCCTCGTTCAGAGCCAATGGCTTCATGGCAGCCACCTGCATTGCAACGGCGTGAGCCTGCTCCTCAGCCGGCTTGTTTGTCTGAACCATTGTGCAGAGAGTGTGCTTGCCCATGTGGTCGTATGTAGAAACGTTCTCACCCTCGATGAAGTTGTAGCCGTCGAGCTCCATCTTCTCACCGGTGATACCAGAGCGTGCGATGACAGCGTCCTGAACCTTTGTTCCGTCAGCCAATGTCAGCTCCTTAACCTCGTCCAGGCTCTTTGCCTTTGCTGCGATTGCAGCGTCGAGGATATCCTGTGTCAGTTTGATATAGTCAGCTCCGTTGGCAACGAAGTCTGTCTCACACTTCAATGCGATCATCGCAGCGAAGCCGTCAACATATTTAACGAGTACACAACCGTTGGAAGTCTCGCGGTCAGAACGCTTTGCAGCGATAGCCTGTCCCTTCTCACGGATTATCTCTACTGCCTTTTCGAAATCGCCCTCAGAGTCTGTGAGAGCCTTCTTGCAATCAGAAAGACCGGCGCCAGTCATCTTGCGCAGCTTCTGAATATCAGCTATTGATACAGCCATAGTCTTTAATATTGAATTAAGTTTTGGATTAATATTGAAAAAGGAACATTGAATTAAGTTTTCCGTAAAATCATTAATCCAACGTTCCCATTCTCTCTTTATTCTGTCATTGATTAAGCCTCAGCTGGAGCCTCCTCTGCAGGAGCGTCCTTGCGTGCAGCCTTGCGTGCGCGCTTTGGCTTGTCCTCAGCTGTCTCAGCCTGCTCCTTGGCAGCCTTCTCGTCAGCCTTCTCCACCTTGCGCTCCTCAAGACCCTCGTTGATGGCGTCGCAGCAAGCTGACAGGATTACGTCGATGCTGTCCTTTGCGTCATCATTTGCAGGAATCATGAAATCAACGTCCTTAGGGTTGGAGTTTGTATCCACGATAGCGAATACAGGAATACCAAGACGCTTAGCCTCCTTAACGGCGATGGCCTCTTTCATAACATCAACTACGAAGAGTGCAGATGGCAGACGTGTAAGGTCGGCGATAGAACCGAGGTTCTTCTCGAGCTTAGCACGCTGACGTGAGATCTGCAGAATCTCGCGCTTTGACAGGTTAGAATAAGTTCCGTCGTTCATCAGCTTATCGATGTTGGCCATCTTCTTCACAGCCTTGCGGATTGTAGGGAAGTTGGTGAGCATACCGCCCGGCCAGCGCTCGATAACGTATGGCATGTTGACAGAAGCAGCCTTGGCAGCTACAACGTCCTTAGCCTGTTTTTTAGTAGCAACGAACAGGATTTTCTTTCCTGACTTTGCAATCTGCTTCAGAGCCTCAGCAGCCTCGTCAATCTTGGCAGCTGTCTTATACAGATCGATGATATGAATGCCGTTGCGCTCCATGAAGATATAAGGAGCCATTGCAGGATTCCACTTGCGGGTAAGGTGACCGAAGTGACATCCGGCCTTCAGAAGCATATCAAAATTTGTTCTTGACATTTTGTTTTCTTGTTAAATGTTGTTGTTTACTTTCTTATTAATTCTTTTTCGTTAGAACCAACCGACGGGTAGTCCTGTTGAATGAAGAATGAAGAATGAAGAATGGGAAATGAAGAATTCCTTCTTCTGCAATCCTTTTCAGTCTTCTCCTGTCATTATCTTCATATACATATTCTATATTCCAATGCAAAACAGGGTGGTCCCGGCAGTTTAGATGCTAAACAGCGTTCAGCCATCCCCAGGGGATTAACGCTTGCTGAACTGGAAGCGACGACGAGCCTTTGGCTGACCTGGCTTCTTACGCTCAACGGCACGAGAGTCGCGAGTCATGAATCCGTGATCCTTCAAAGTCTTCTTGTCCTCAGCGTTCACCTTAACGAGCGCGCGGGCGATAGCGAGGCGGAGAGCCTGGCTCTGACCTGTGAAACCGCCACCGTCGAGGTTAGCCTTGATGTCATACTTCTCAACAGCATCGAGAGCCAACAGCGGCTGCTTAACTACATACTGTACGATTGCTGATGGGAAATACTCAGTAATATCTTTCTTGTTAATGGTTATCTTGCCTGTACCCTCGCTCATGTAAACACGGGCAACAGCACTCTTGCGGCGACCAATTGCGTTAATTACTTCCATTATCGTGTGAATTATTTATACTGGTTAATATCAATTGCTTTTGGCTTCTGAGCCTCGTGGTTGTGCTCTGTTCCCTCATAAACATAAAGGTTGTCCAAGATATGGCGTCCCAGAGGACCCTTTGGAAGCATACCCTTTACAGCGTGACGAATAATCTTGTCCACACCACCCTTGCGAGTACGGAGCTCGGCAGGAGTGTTGAAGCGCTGTCCGCCTGGGTAACCAGTATAACGGGTGTAGACCTTGTCAGTCTCCTTCTTGCCGGTGAAGTAAGCCTTGCCGGCGTTGATGATGATTACGTTGTCACCACAGTCTACGTGTGGTGTGAAGTTTGGCTTGTACTTTCCGCGCAACAGTTTTGCAACCTTTGAGCAAAGGCGACCAACTACCTGGTCTGTGGCGTCAATAACAACCCACTCTTTGTTTACTGTCTCCTTGTTGGCGGAAATAGTCTTGTAACTTAAAGTGTTCATTCTGATGTTAAAATTTTACTACTAAAAAACGTTTTTTTATTACTTTCTTCACGCCTTTCCAATCGTCCCTCCCGCACCTTATATATAAGGTATACGCTACAGGATATTCAGAAAGCCGTTTGAACGCTGATTCACTAACCGCCGCACTCGGCCAAAAGTACAACTATTAACACACCGTCCGTGGGGTTCTAAGTCTTTCCCCGTTGAATAATCGGATTGCAAAGGTATGAATTTTTCCACATACTATAATAACCCGCACCCGCAACAAACCGATTATTTATAAAAGTTTAACAGAAACATTCAATAGAGATGCCATTCGGCATTGTCTCCATCTGGTACGGGGAATATAAACTTTCTAAATCTTCGCTGCTGCACATAATCTTTTGATTTAAAATTTTGCAGCAATTTTTATATTAAGCCACTTACCTCATTGAGGATGAATCAATACTTATTAAAGGCCCCGAAAGAAGAATAATGGAACTCTCCACTTACCATTTCCATGACATATCTAATACGATGTCAAGGAATAAAGGTGTATGGCCGTCGAATGGTTGGGTGAAGCCACCCTGAATATTCTTGCCAAATTTCCTCTATATGATTATTTCAATTGTCTGTTTTGTAGCATCGTATTTAAATAGACATAAAGTCTTATTACGAAAAAGGTGCTTATGGTTGAATTCACACAAGCACCTTAAACCTTTGAAATATCTATTTTCCTACTTTATCAGTATCTTTTTGCCAGAAACAACATATACCCCTGTAGGTAGTAATTTTGTCAAACAAGACTTATCTATATTGCGTTTGACAACAGTACCATTGACAGAATAAACAGTGACAATCTGATTATTATTATAAACCGTAGAAACTCCAGTAGCTGTTGTAGTTCCATAAACAACAACATCATGCGCAGGCATTATATCAGGTAGTCCTTCCCATCCAGAGAAATTGCTTTTATCCGAATCAGACAATTCTCGTGGCGTTATTATAGAACCATAAGCGATACTGTCTTCTGCAAATACATTTCCATTCAGGATATACGTCAACTTGTAACTGTTCACCTTGTACTCTGCGGTATAGGTCACATCGTGCGCAGGGACAGTCTTGTCGACATTCCCCCAGCCAACAAAGGTGTGTCCCTCCTTTGAAGGAGCCTCAGGGGGTACTATCGGGGTGCCGTATTCCTGTTCTTTTTCAGAAACGACCTTGCCGTCAGCAACGAATGTAACCTTGTATCTGTTCGCAATGTAGGAGCCGGTGTATGTCACGTCATGGGCAGGAACGGTTTCATCCACGTCCCCGAAGCCTGAGAAAGTATAGCCTTCCTTCTCTTCGACGGTAGGAACAACAATCTTGGAACCATAAGCCTGTGACTTTTCATAGATGACTTTTCCGTCAACGACAAACCTGACCATGTATGAGTTTGAAGAGAACGAACCGGTGACCTTCACGTCATGGGCCGGCATCGTTGCGGGAATCTCGCTCCACCCAGAGAATGTATTTCCTTCTTTCTGTGGTGCGGCCAAAGGCGTAATGGCTGTACCGAAAGGAATTTCCTCACTATGATAGGTCACTCCGTCAACTTCATATATCAGTTTGTAGCTGTTGACCTTGTATTCTGCGGTATAGGTCACATCGTGCGCAGGGACCGTCTTGTCGATATTCCCCCAGCCAACGAAGGTATGTCCCTCCTTTGAAGGGGCCTCTGGAGCGACTATCGGTGTGCCGTATTCCATTTCCTTTTCGGAAATGGCCTTGCCGTCAGCGATGAATGTCACTTTGTACTTGTTGGCGATGTATGTTCCTTTAACTGTTACATTGTGAGCTGGCATCGTAGATGGCAAATCTTTCCATCCAGAAAAAGAATATCCTTCTTTTTTGGGAACCTCTTTGGGAATAATACTACTTCCTGCAGATAAATCCTCTTTATAAAATTCTTTGTCGTCCAATATATATGTTAATGTATATTCGGCAGGTAATATTGTTACCTTTCCGGCATAGTTTACTGGTTTTATAACATCACCTTTAGGATGAGATACTACAATATTCTTTAAATTGATGTCATAACTGCCTGGAAGCAAATCATTGTCTGCCACAAGCACTACTTCTATGATTGTACCACTTGTTCCTTTATACAATTGATTTGTTGTTGAGTAATTCAATAGACGCATAGCGCCATCACTTTGCCAAGCCCATGCCAATGTATGAGGCTTGCGAGTGTTAATTCTGTCAGTCGCTTGCGAAATAAACTCTCCATCGGCATCCTTTTTAATGCTTATACCATGTGGAAGATACAGATCACATTGAACTCCAGTAATGTCATCATCAGGATTGTTCAATTCAACGCCTAATGTAACCTCCTCTCCTGGTTTCAACGAAATGTTCGTTAAACTCATTGTGGCTGTACCTTCTGCCCAAACTGTCATTAGCGATAGTATGAGTATAAATACAGATGAAATAAATCTTTTCATAAAAATAATATTTATTATTTGATTAATACTTTCTTGCGATTTATTATATTAATACCACGTTGTGTGTTTTGTAGCTTAACGCCTTGAACATTAAACACATTTTCTGTTATTGAATTATTATTTATACTGTTAATACCTGTCGTATTATTAACAGGAACATATACTATCTGATTATGTAATTTTATCGTTTGCGTCTTTGTTGCAAGGATTATGTTTTTCAAAACAATAGGGTATACACCTCTTCTCATGTTTTTGTCTGCTACAAATTCGATAGACATTAAGTTTTCAGTCCCTTTATCAAATACCATATTCGATAGAGAATATCCAATGAACTTCATGTCTGTATTTTTCTGTTGCGCCCATCCCAAAATATGACTGTCTGAAATATGTGTATCCAAAACAACACATTCTTTCCCAAACTCTTTCTTGATGTGTAGTCCCTTAGGAAGTTCTATGTCAAATTGGAATGCTGTAATATCGCCATTAGATGTAAGACTTATCGTCGTTTTATAATCATTTCCTGTCTGCATTTCAAAGTCAGGAACAGATAACATTGGTATATTGTTTGGCAACATATATAGATTTCTCATAGATGTTGTGTTCGGAAACGAACCATTTATTATGTATTCTGCAGTATATGCTACATCACCAACATTTATGTCTCCATCCAAATTTACATCGGCTGCCTTCAAATTGTAACTATCAGCAATATCGCCAAGCACAATATTGGCGATGCATGATATGTCACCAATATTGACTTCTTGGTCATTGTTTACATCACCTCGAATATCTGAACGCACTACAACAGAAGCATTTATTTTATTCGTTCTAAAAACGTCACCATTATCACAAGCAAGGGTAATGTTTTTTAAAACGAAAGAATAATCACCATCAGTAACATTCTCGTTCACGTCAATATATAAAGAAATAACAGTTCCATCATTCCCCACAAATGTTTTATTTGCCGTTGAACTGCACAGAATCAGATAGCGGTTAGATGCCATTTTTTTTACTTCTACGATATCATGCTGGGTTGAAGAACTTCTATCCGTAGAGATATCTGCCTTATACAGGCCATCAGTGTTTTGCGTCACGGAGAAACCATCGGGCAACATCAGCTCAAACTGAAGGGCCGTAATCGCTTCAGTATTTTTCATGCTTATCGCAAGTTCTTGGTCTTTTTCTTTTTTTAAGGTGCAGCTATTGAGGTATACATAGCAGTCACCTAATGCAGCATCCTCTTCGGTCTTTTTATAGTTGTATACTATTGGGATTTCTTGCAGGATATCGTTATGCTTGCCCACAATCATCTTTTCCCATTGCACTTTATTGCCTTCATAGAAAATATTGTCTATGGCGGTGCAGTCCTTGAATGCATTGTCTGCGATTGAAATAATACGGAATTCTTCTCCCGATAGCTCGAGCTTTGAGCAGATATATACCTTTGCCGTATTAGGTGCTTTAATGACGCTAGCGCTGTTGGAGTTTGGTTCAATACCATATTTCACCCCATCTCGTTCAAAGATACTCGGTATGCCAAACTCGTCAGGTTCAAGCTCAGATTCATTGACAACTCTGTTCCAATCAGCCTCAGAGCCTTGATAAAAGAAATGCCTCACAGTGACATTCTGATTTCCAACATAAGCTATATCTTTAGATATCCACAGGGTATCAATAGTAGCACGGTATAATGCATTCTTTTCTAAAGTTGTACATGATTGTCCAACGGTCACTCGGTTAAGATTAGAAATGCTGTATACCGCATTTGTAGTTAGGGAATCTACATCGAAAACATATTCTTGCACACAATTCTCAAATATCCCCCCCAAAGTACATGCGTTGTTTAAGAATTTTGAGGTCTTTAATTTGACAGTCGTTAAGCCTGTGCAGTTAGAAAATGCGTATCGATAAATCGAAGAGACTTTTCTTGGTATAACGATACTTTTTAAGGCAAAACAACTATCAAAAGCACTAGCTCCGATTGTGGTTAGAGATTCTGGTAATGTTAGGTTTGTCAAGCCTGAGCATCCATAGAAAGTTTTTTCACCAATGAAACAGGTGTTACTTAGATTAATCTCTTTAATATTGCAACAATTATAGAATGCATAATACAAATCAGAATTTCCAGTTACGGTCACCCTTGACAATTTTTCAGGTATATAAAAAGTTAGAGTTTGGGGATTACCACCAGCTTTGAAAAATTGTTGAGTTTCAATACATCCCTCATATCTACGCGTTCCAAATAATGTGCCAAGCAATGTATTCTTAGATGGACCTTTGGGGGCCCTTTCTGTTCCGATAAAAGGAATAACCAGTTCTTCAAGGCTTTTGCATCCATCCAAGCAACTATTTCCTATTGATTCAATGCCAGATGGTATTTCCAGTTTTTTTAAACTTGAACAACCATAAAACGCCCTTTCACCTATCTCTGATAGATTTTCTGGTAGCTTTACCGAAGTAAGGCTAGAACAATCGCTGAAGGCTGCACCCTCAATTGTGGTCAGAGATTTCGGTAGGGTAAGAGAAGTCAGACCTGTACAATCCATGAAAGCAAAACTTTCTATGGTTGTCAGTGATTCTGGTAGGGTCAACGATGTTAGACCAGAACACCCAGAGAAAGCATAGCTTTTTATTGTGGTCAGAGAGTCTGGTAGAGTCAGTGAGGTTAGACCAGACCAACCTTGAAAGCAGTTGTCTCCAAAACTGTTTAAGCTTTCTGGAAAAGTGACAGAGGTAAGGCTTGAACAGCCATCAAATATTCTGTCCCCTATAGCAGTTAAGGTTTCTGGTAAATTTAGATTGGTCAAGCCTGAACATCCATAGAAAGCTCTTTCACCAATGAAACAGGTGTTACTTAGATTAATCTCTTTAATATTGCAACAGTTATAGAATGCATAATACAAATCAGAATTACCAGTCACAGTCACCTTTGACAACTTTTCTGGTACACATCCATTTCTGCTAGTTCCAAATAATGTGCCCAACTGTGTATTTTTAGACGGACCTTGAGGATTTTTTTCTGTTCCGACATAAGGAACGACCAGTTCTTCTAGGTTAATGCATCCTAATAAGCACTCTTCGCCTATCGACTCAACACCATTTGGTATTTCCAGCTTTTTTAAACTTGAACAGCCCATGAAAGCACCAGATTCTATAGTGGTCAGAGATTCAGGTAAAGCCAAGCTAGTCAAGCCCGAACAATTATAAAATGATTTAGATCCAATATGACTAACGTCTCTTAAAACAATCTCTTTTATATTACTACATCCATAGAATGCATAATATAGATTGGAATTACCTGTCACAATAACCTTTGATAATTTATTTGGTATATAAAACATCTCATAACTACTACCTGTACCATAATATTGTGGAGTTAGCGTACAACTATCTCGTCCTGTTGAACCGAACAAAATGCCAAATAGAGATTTTCGAGAAGGACCTTTAAAATTCTCGCTTGTACCAACAAAAGGAACAACAAGCTCTTCTAGGTTAATGCATCCTAATAAGCACCCTTCGCTTATCGTCTCAACGCCATTTGGTATTTCCAGCTTTTTTAAACTTGAGCAATCCGCAAAGGCATATTCATATATTGTCCTTAATTTTTTAGGTAATCGAATATATGCCAGATTAGTACATTCCCTGAAAACATACTTTCCTATCCAAGTTATAGAATCGGGTAAAATAATTGCACGCAGACCTTTGCAACCACTAAATGCTTCATGACCAATATTAGTTAAAGAATTCGGTAAGTTCAAAGAATCCAGAACCGAACACCCAGAGAAAGCTGATTGTCCTATTGTAGCAAGAGAATCTGAAAGGGTTACAGATTTTAGGCTTGTACAATAATAAAAGCATTTGTCACCTATGCTAATAATAGATTTGGGTAACTTGATTCTCTCAAGATTAGAATGTTTGGCAAAAGCTTGAATTGCCATTTCGGTGACAGGATATTTTTTGCCTTTATAATCTACGCTATCGGGTAAAACGATTTCTTTTTTAGAAGAGTAACAAGCTGTAATTATAGCAGTACAGCCGGAAACTGAATAACTAATTCCATCTATTTCAAACCCCCAAGCCTCGTTGTATGTAAATACAAAGGAGCCGATTACCACCCATAGCCTCAATGACGCATATAGGTATTTCTTTATCAGATTTTTCATATACAAGATTATTTTACTTTTACACCATTTATATCATACACATCATTCTTGTCTAGGATAAGAACTTGGCCGTTTCGCAGCAACTTTCGTGTAGCGTTCGCGCTATTTGTAAAGTTGTTTGTTGAATTCACAGTGAGTCCTGTCGTATCCCCAAGCGTTAAAGGATCCAACGATGTGCGGACAACATTACCATATTTGTCGGCCACCCTGATCTCTGACATTGTTACTAAAACATGTTGGTCAATATCCGATAGGTTTGAATTAACAAGTTTGATGCTACATATTCTGCCACCACCAACAATTTCCTCCAAAGTTGAAGTTGCACAAAGAATTTGATAGCATGAGTCATTTATCTGAGTGAGGCTCTTAATGTTCATGCTCTTACACTTTTCTTCGTCAAAGACAATATCAAACTTTCCCACGTTATCCTTTGGAATAACAACACCTTGGGGTAATATCATCAGAATTTGGAAACCAGAGACTGAGGCCACATCATTCAAGATAACATCCACCATGTATTCACAAGAATCGTCCGTTTTTGAGCCGTTTAGTCTTATCATATTGTCAGTCACCATTTGCTTGGAACGGAGCTGACGGCTTCTTGACACTTGCGCATAGTCATATATCAAATTCACTTCACCGCGGATATCACCCACATCAATATCATCATCATTATTGGTATCAGCAGCGACAGGTATAAAATCTATAAGCGTCTCCCTCTGAATGTGCTTCACAATGGCAGCCACATCGCCTACATCAATGTAGTCATCATCATTCACATCTCCGAGTACATATCTCTTGTATTCAACAGACAACGCGTGGTTGTCTGTCAGATTTTGTAATTCTATCACACTGTTATGCATCCCAGGTTCAATGGGTTTACCATCCAATGCCAATTCCTTAATATAGAATCCATCATTAGGTTCCACGCTGAGCGAAACATCAGCGTTGATATCCAAAGTAATCAGTTTATCTTGACCCATATATGATGCATCTCCACAAGATATCGTTCCATAATCATTTCCTTCGAGATATATTACACTGTACCCTTCTTCTATTAGCGGGAAACGTCCCCATCCATTTTCATAATAGGAAGGCACAGCACCTACGGGCACGTAAAGTATACACTTTTTATTTACGTTAGCAAACGTAGTGGCTCCACAACAGGAGCTGTCGACCAAAATGCTTTTACAGTTTTCAAACCTTCACAGTTGGCAAATGCTGAGACTCCTATCTTAGAAAGGCGATAAGGCAAATTGAGAGAAGTGAATGACGAGCATCCGTTAAAAGCGTTATCGCCAATACTATCGCATACATGAGGAATTTCAACTTTTTTCATATTAGAACATATACTGAATGCGTTATTAGTTGATTATCAGTATTATACGCTCAAAACGGTAGAAAAGTG
>USSF01000007.1 GCA_900557405.1 uncultured Prevotella sp. | reverse complement strand
AGCCTCCTCTCTTGATCAGTTTTTTGTGGCAATACGTGAATACCGATACGCTTACAGAGCATGAGGTTAATCTCAAGGCTGCCGGCACTTATATTCTAAAGGTGAAAGGAAAGGCACTGAAGTTTATCGTGAAATAAACTTTAGCCAACACTCTCTTGTGTGCATAATTTTGCATAAAGAAAATGGGGCGAAGGGTAAAGGAAGCCTTAAGAACAGGCTTCACTCCCTTCGCTCCTTTATTTTTCCCGACAATTTTTATGCCTCTTTCATCTTGCGTTTTTCTGTTTTATATAAATCAGAAACTTGAATCAAATGAATACTAATGCCGAGCATAAAAAAACGGACCATGATTTTCCTCTCTCTGAGGAATTTTATCATTGTCCGTCTTATATTATGATATCCGGTGCTATCTCACGGTGATGTGGAAACATCCCTGCTTCACTTCATACTTCACGTAGCAGCGCTTGTTGTCGCGCATATCGCGGAGCACCTCGCTGAGCACCCATTTCAGCGTATCGTTGCGCACGGCGCGGCGCGGCGCTCCGTCGGGGTCGCTCACTGTAGTGTAGCGATTGTAGCAGATGTCAAACGTAGTGCCATACAAATGGCAGGAGTTCAGCGTGGCGTTGCCGTTCCTCATACGCAACTTGTCTATATCCTCATGCGTGCGTAACACGCTGGTGAGGATGAAACGATGGAGCGGCACTTGCTTTATCTGCAGACTGTCGAAGAAGTTACGTCCGATGTCATTGAGCAATATTGCGGCGCGCGGCACGAGATACGGGATGCTGCTCTTCAGCCTGTCCACCGTATAGAACGGACTCGCCCCGACATACACAAGCTCCTTCATGCGGTGTGCGGCATCCATGCGGTTCAACACAGGCTTCACGCCATAGCGCTTCGCCGACTCCAGCTGCACGTTATTGCTGTCGGGGAATGTATTGCCGAAATGCGGCACACTGAAAATCTTGTTCTTCACAAGATTGCCGTTGCCATCAAAGAAGCGCGACGGCTTGCCAATATCCTCCGCCGCCATTTCCCTTTCGGCCGCCCCGTTGCCGGCAAGCATCTGCAGACTGTCAGCGTCAAGTCTATTCTCCAGTGAGTCAGCGCCGTCCGCCAGCCTTCTGTCTCCGGCAATGCCAGGATTCACGCAGCGCACCACGGCAAGAACCAATACTATGATGATAAAGATCGCAAGGTATCTGTTTTTGGTAATTTTCATTTTCTGTCGTTTTGGAGGAGCAAAGTTAATACAAATCGGGAAAAACACAAAAAGAATCCCTCCATTTTTATCTCTAATCGCCATTACAGGAATCTGCAAGGAAAAGCGTCCACAATTTCCCTGTCAGTACGTATATCGTCTACTTGTCTGCCATTTGGCAGGTTTCCAACTCGCCAAACGGTATATTATTAATAGGTATAAGCTTATAATTCGGGAATATTGTCTATATTTGTATTCTCATTGGACAAACAGGAATAAAAGGGTAAAGACATTAAGAATATGACAGACAAGATACTTGAACAGATATCTCCCGTCAGGGGAACCCTAATTTTAAAGGTGGGAATCTTTGCAGTCGCCATGTGGCTGGCGATGCCATGTAACATTTCCGCCCAAGAAAAGAAGCCACGAAGAACATTCAGAGAGAAGCTACAGCATGCCGACAGTCTGCGGCTGGCGCTCCGCCATTCGTCTGAAAAGGGACAGATGCTGCGATGGGCCGACTCCCTGTTCATTGCCAGGGTATGCAACAGCAACATGAGCGAAAAGAAGAAAAGCCGCCTCATGCGCCGGCATCTCAAGAGACAGGCGAAGCTGGCTCGCTACGACAGGCTGCTTTTCATCGGCGACTCCCTTCTGGCGGCGAAATACAACAGGATAAAATACGACACGCAGTATATCTCGCGCCCTGATGCGAGATGGACGGTGAAGTTCACGGGAGTGTTGTCGGGAGCCGACATGCAGACCATCGCCAAGGATGACGGGGCGGAACGCAAGACGCACGTGATGGCAGACTGCCGCGGCACGTTCAGCGTGGCGGCGGCTTACCGCGGACTCGGACTGAGCCTGTCTGTGAATCCCGCAAAACTTGCCGGCAAGAACAAAGACTATGAATTCAACCTCAATTCATACAGTAACCGCTACGGATTCGACGTGGTGTATCTCTCATCGAAGACCTTCCACGGCCACCACACCATAGACGGACAGCACACGGACGTTGGCAGAGGACAGATTTCGCAGAACGCCCTGAACCTCAATTTCTATTACGCCTTCAACAGCCGCCGTTTCTCCTTCCCTGCCGCCTTCAGCCAGAGCTACATACAGAAGCGCAGTGCCGGCAGCTGGATGCTGGGGGCAAGCTTCGACGGGTCGAAGACGAAAATGAAGGACATGACCATCCGGCTGAACGAGTTTGCCATAGGCGGAGGATATGCCTACAACCTCATGGTGCACCGCCGCTGGCTTTTCCATCTCTCCGCCCTGCCCACCGTCACCGTGTATTCGCATGACTACACGAAAAGCACCATCAACGTATCCGGAGGAGACGGCGCTGACGACACCCCACGCTCATACACCGAGCGCAACAACATGGAATACCATTTCCCATCTGCCATCATCACCGGTCGCGCTGCCGCAATATACTCCTGGCGCAACAAATTTGCCGGAGCCACAGCCATATACAATTATTCCGTGGCTGGCAACGATGACCACCTGCAACTCCACAGGATGAAATGGCGTGTGAGGATGTTCTTCGGGTTCAGGTTCTGATTTTTCCTTGCAGCATCCAATCAATGCTTGGTATAGCCTATTGACATGACGCTGAAGGCGCGGGCGCCGCCCTTCAGGAGTTCTTCGGCACAGGAGATTATGGTGGAACCGGTGGTCACCACGTCGTCGACGATGAGGATATGCCGCCCGCTGATACGGGAGGAGTTGCGAAGACGGAACACGTGTTTCACGTTTTCCCTGCGCTCCATGGCGCTCTTGCGCGTCTGACTGCCGGAAAACGAGATACGCTCCACGGCATCGGTGATTACCGGCAGACCGGTGAGCTCGCTCACGCCAAGGGCGATATGGTAGCTCTGGTTATAGCCGCGCTGCATTTTCCTTTTCCGCGTAACGGGTACGGGGACGATGGCGTCCACCCCGTCGAAGAAGCCAGAATCCAGGAATTCATTGGCGGCGATGCGCCCCATGTCTTCGGCATAGTTCCATCTGCCGTTGTACTTGAACTGCAGTATCACGCGCGTTGACTTGGAGTGGGCATAGTAATAATACAGTGCGACAGCCTTTTCGATAGGTATCAGCACCCAGAAGCGCCGTGCCATCTCATTGTCGCGCGGAGCCTCGTGGAAGCGGGTGCGGGGGAGATGCCAATTGCACACGGTGCAGATGGCATGGTCGGACACGGCAAGCTCCCTGCCGCATATCGCACAATACCTCGGAAAGAAAAAATCAAGCAGTCTGCGGAAAAAACTTATTCTTACTGGCATAATTATTATCGATAATGCTTCTGCAAAGGTAATCTTTTATTAACTTTGCAAAAAGAAATCATGGAAATAAAGAATATTTTTCTGCCGCAAGACGGCGGAATCCGCTTTGCCGACCGCGAAATCAAGGCCGACGACGTGCAGAGTCTGCTCCAGGCAGCACTCCTGACCATCGGCTGCGGGGGCGGAAACACATGCGAACTGTACGTCACCGACGAGGAAGCGCTGAAGACAAGGCTGGCCGACGTGCGCGATGAGGGAGCGGAATGCGTGGCGTCTGCCCCCGTAGTGATTGCCGTCACCGCCGACAGGCTTTACGACGGAGCGTGGATGGAAAACTGCTCGGCTGCCGCATGGGCGATTCGCATGGAGGCAGAGAGGCTGGGACTGGCTTCACACTGCATACAGATACGCGGGTATTCGCTCTCCGACGGGACACTCTCTGACGAGGCCGTGCGCGGCATCCTTGGCATACCCGAGGGGAAGACAGTATGCTTGCTGCTGGCCGTGGGCTATGCCGACACAGAGACCAGGATTCCCAGCGACGAGGAACTCGACTGGGAGAGAATCCATATCATATAGGATAATCATCATATAGAGCAGGATTGGCCCGACAAGGCCCGATCCGCACAAGGTAAAAATAATCAAGCAAAAAGATGAAAATTGTTTTTGTAGGTGCAGGAAACCTTGCCTCGAATCTGGCAAAGGCGCTGCACGGACATGGTAACGAAATAATACAGGTGTTCAGCCGCACGATGGAATCGGCACGGGAACTCGCGGAGAAGACGGATTCCACACCGGTGACCGACTACGACGCTATCGCCGACGATGCCGACCTGTATATCATCTCGGTGAAGGACAGTGTACTGAAAGACGTAGTTGGCAGCGTATGCAACGAGAGGAGGAAAGGCCTGTTCGTGCATACCGCCGGAAGCATATCCGTAGACGTATTCGCCGGACACACAGAGAGATACGGGGTGTTCTACCCCATGCAGTCGTTCTCGAAGCAGAGGGAGGTGGATTTCAATAACATCCCCTTCTTCATAGAGGCTGCCAATGCCGACGACTGCCGGATGCTGAAAGAACTGGCATCCACACTGAGCGACAGCGTATACGACCTGTCGTCTGTTGCGCGCAAGCATCTCCATCTGGCAGCGGTGTTCGCAAGCAACTTCGCCAACCACTGCTATGAGCTGTGCGACGAAATCCTCGGTAAATACGATATCCCCTTCGAGGTGATGCTGCCGCTCATCGACGAAATCGCCCGCAAGGTACACAGCGTGAAACCGAGGGAGGCACAGACCGGACCGGCCATACGCTACGACCGGAACGTGATGGACATGCAGAAAAATCTGCTGGCCGACACGCCGCGCATACAGCGCATCTATGAGATAATGAGCGACAGCATACACGAGGTGGCGATGGCATCAAAGAAGCGATAAGGCAAAGTAATTCCTATTTTCCTAAAAAAGAAAAGACATGATAGACTACGATTTATCCAGAATCAAGGCCATAGCGTTCGATGTGGACGGAGTGTTGAGCGCAAGTACGATAACCCTCCACCCCAACGGCGAACCGATGCGCACGGTGAACATCAAGGACGGCTACGCCATACAGCTCGCCGTGAAGCAGGGACTGCATATCGCCATTATGACCGGGGCAAATGTGGACAGCATACGGGTGAGATACGAGAGGCTCGGAGTGAAGGACGTGTTTACGGCTTGCTCCGTGAAGATAAAGGTCTACGAGAAATTCCTCGCCGAATACGGCATGGCCGACGACGAGATAATCTTCGTGGGCGACGACGTGCCCGACTATGAGGTGATGAGCCGTTGCGGCTGTCCGTGCTGTCCGGCAGACGCCTGTCCCGACATCAAGTCCATCAGCCGCTACATCAGCAGCGCCAACGGCGGATACGGAGTGGGGCGCGACATCATCGAGCAGGTGTTGAGGGCGCAAGGCAAATGGCTGGCAGACAAGAAGGCTTTCGGCTGGTGACAGCCCTGTCAGCACGGAATACGGCAAGAGGAGGCCAAGGAAAAGCAAAAAAAAGCAAATCCGCCATTCATTACGGAAAAATGACTATCTTTGCATAAGATAAGCGGCATCTCAGCATAACAATCAAGCAAGCTTGTTGTTCTGCATTCGATTTGCATCATCTTTGCATAAGACAAAAAGTTATTCAGAATGACAATATACAGAAAGATAATATCACTGTCGATGGTTCTCGCAGCTACAATGGCATGGGCAGGTACCGACGACGAGGTTCCGACAATCAACCCTACGGCCACATACACAAGCGTGGACGGGGAAGAGACGGAAAGCAACGAGATGTCGGGGCAAGCCCCGCTCGTGGGCAGATTCAAGGCGAACCCAAGCAATGTGGGCGACTATAACGCCACTTACGAATGGCGCTTCACCAAGGAAGGCGAAACGCAGCCGTATCTCACGAGATACGAGGAGGAAACGGAATACACCTTCACCAAGGCGGGAAGCCACAGCATTGTGGTATATGCCACATTCACGAAGGGCAACGACGTGATACAATACGGACAGGAATACTGGAGCGAGGTTTCGCCGCTGCGCGTCACCATAAGCGAGAGCAAACTGGAAATGCCCAACGCCTTCTCACCCAACGGCGACGGAATAAACGACATATACAAGGCGAAAGACGGATACCAGTCGCTCGTGGAATTCCATGCCTACATCTTCAACAGATGGGGGCAGAAACTCTTTGAATGGACCAACCCCGCCGACGGATGGGACGGAAAATACAAAGGCAAAGACGTGGCACAGGGTGTATACTTCGTGCTCGTGAAAGCCAAGGGCGCCGACGGAAAGACATACAACATCAAGCGCGACGTGAACCTGCTCAGGGGATTCACCGAATCTACCAACAACGGAGGGGGCACACAATGAAACGGGAAGACGAAAGAATAAACGTCTGGGGTGCCCGAGTGCACAATCTCAAGAACATCGATGTGGAAATCCCGCGAAACACTCTGACGGTAATCACCGGACTGAGCGGTTCGGGAAAATCATCACTCGCCTTCGACACCATCTTTGCCGAAGGACAACGGAGATACATCGAGACATTCTCGGCCTATGCACGGAATTTCCTCGGAGGCATGGAGCGCCCTGACGTAGACAAGATTACGGGACTAAGCCCAGTGATAAGCATCGAACAGAAGACGACGAACAAGAACCCGAGGTCTACCGTGGGCACGACAACGGAGATATACGACTTCCTGCGTCTGCTCTACGCCCGCGCCGGAACGGCATACAGCTACGTGACGGGCGAGAAGATGGTGAAATACACCGAAGAGGAAGTGCTCAACATGATTCTCTCCGACTATTCGGGAAAGAGAATCTTCATCCTGGCGCCGCTCATCAGAAACAGGAAGGGCCACTACCGCGACCTCTTCGAGAACCTGCGGAAGAAAGGCTATCTGCATGTCCGCGTGGACGAGGATATAAGGGAAATCGAGAGCGGGATGAAGCTCGACCGCTACAAGAACCACAACATCGAAGTGGTGATAGACAAGCTGCAGGTGCGCGACAAGGACGACGAGCGCCTGCGCAAGAGCGTGGAGACGGCAATGAGGCAGGGCGAAGGACTGCTGATGATAATGGACAAGGACAGCGGAAAGGCGAAATACTACAGCAAGAGGCTGATGTGTCCCACATCAGGCATCGCTTACGGCGACCCTGCCCCGAACAAGTTCTCGTTCAACTCGCCCGAAGGAGCCTGTCCGCGATGCAAGGGACTGGGCTTCATCAACGAAGTGGACCTGGAGAAGATAATCCCCGACAGCAACCTCTCTATCCATGAGGGCGGCATCGTGCCGCTCGGAAAATACAAGAACCAGATGATATTCTGGCAGATAGGGGCGATTCTCGAAGAGAACGAATGCACACTGAAGACTCCGATAAAGGATATTCCCGAGGATGCCATCAACGATATCCTCTACGGCCGTATCGAGAAGATAAAGATAAGGAAAGAGGTGGTACACACCTCCACTGACTACTTCGTGGAATACGACGGGGTGGTGAAATACATACAATCGGCCATCGAAAACGACGACAGCAAGGAAGCCCAGAAATGGGCAGACCAGTTCATGAGCATAAAGAAATGTCCGGAATGTCATGGCGGCAGGCTCAACAAGGAGTCGCTGTCATACAAGCTGTGGGACAAGAACATTGCCGAGGTTGCCGACATGGACATCAGCGACCTCTACCAATGGCTCGACGAAGCCGAGAAGCATCTCGACAAGAAGCAGCGGCGCATTGCAGAGGAGATTCTGAAGGAAATCCGCTCAAGGATAAGATTCATACTCGACGTAGGACTAAACTACCTGTCGCTCAACCGCCAGTCCATATCCCTCTCGGGCGGCGAGAGCCAGCGCATCAGACTTGCCACGCAGATCGGTTCGCAGCTCGTCAACGTGCTCTATATCCTCGACGAGCCGAGCATCGGACTACATCAGCGCGACAACGAACGGCTGATAAGCTCACTCAAGGAACTGCGCGACATGGGCAACACGGTAATCGTGGTGGAACACGACCGCGACATGATGCTCAATGCCGACTACATCGTGGACATCGGGCCCGGCGCGGGAAGGAAAGGCGGCAACGTGGTGTTCCAAGGCACACCGAAGCAGATGCTCAAGCAGCACACCATGACGAGCGACTATCTGAACGGAACGAAAACCATCGAACTGCCCGAAAAGCGCCGCAAGGGCAACGGCAAGAGCATCTGGATTCACGGGGCATCGGGCAACAACCTGAAGAACGTGGACGTGGAGTTCCCGCTCGGCAAGCTCATCGTCGTGACCGGCGTGAGCGGCAGCGGAAAGTCTACTCTGATAAACGAGACACTGCAACCGATATTGAGCCAGCACTTCTTCCGCTCGCTCAAGGAGCCGATGCCATACGCAAGCATCGAGGGAATGGAAAACCTCGACAAAGTGGTGAACGTGGACCAGTCGCCAATCGGCAGGACGCCACGCTCCAACCCTGCCACATACACCGGTGTATTCAGCGACATCCGTTCGCTGTTCGTCAATCTCCCCGAGGCCAAAATCCGCGGATACAAGCCAGGACGCTTCTCTTTCAACGTGAAGGGCGGACGCTGCGAAGCTTGCGGCGGCAACGGATACAAGACAATAGAGATGAACTTCCTGCCGGACGTGATGGTGCCGTGTGAAGTTTGCCACGGCAAGCGCTACAACAGGGAGACACTGGAGGTGAGATACAAGGGAAAAAGCATTGCCGACGTGCTCGACATGACTGTGAACCAGGCAGTGGAATTCTTTGAGAACGTGCCGGACATACTGCGCAAGATAAAGACGATACAGGATGTCGGTCTGGGTTACATCAAGCTCGGACAGCCATCCACCACCCTATCCGGCGGCGAATGCCAGCGCATGAAGCTCGCCACGGAACTGAGCAAGCGCGACACGGGCAAGACGATGTATATACTCGACGAACCGACCACGGGGCTGCACTTCGAGGACATACGCATATTGATGAACGTGCTCGAGAAACTCGTTGACAAAGGAAACACCGTGCTCATCATCGAGCACAACCTCGACGTAATAAAGCTTGCCGACTACATCATCGACATGGGACCGGAAGGCGGTCGTGCCGGCGGTCAGGTGATGGTCACGGGCACACCCGAAGAAGTAGCAGCCAGCGGCAAAGGATTCACCGCAAGGTTTATCAAGGAAGAGCTGGAAAGATAAAAACAAAACGGCACAAGCAAGAAAAAAAACTTTATAAAACTCACATTTTTAAATAAAAAAGTTTTTTTCTTTTTTTACCCTCACACCCTCACTTTCCTGATAAAACGCCCTGTTTATCGGGGTTTCAATGGTGAGGGTAAGTGTGAGGGTAAATGATTTACTCTCACACTTACCCTCACTTTTCCGGCAGAAAGCATCCTGCTTGTCACGGAAGGGGCAGATGGTTCCGGTGAAGCAACGGTTTATCAGGAGTATAGCTATGATATACTGCGAGTATACCTATGCTGCACCTTTGGTACCAGGGTGCTGCACTTTTCTGGTACCGTTTTTTCAATTTGTTTACACTGACAAAATTACTTCTTTTTCCTCAAACAAGCAGCTTTTTTAACTATAAATATTACTCTGCCTCAAGTTAGCAGACGAAGAGAGGCTGCTAACTTGAGGCAGAGGAAAAGGGCGCTTGGAATCAAGCCATCAGTTCACGCTTAGAATCTCGTCATCACCTCAAGCACAATCTTGTCTTTCTCCGAAGGCTTGGCGATGCCGTTCTTGCCATAGAAATACTTCTCGTAGTTCAGGCGGATATCCGAAACGAAAGGTTTGGCAAGACTGAAGGTTACGCCGCCGGTGACACGCGAGCGCTTATAGTCTGTGAGTTTCAGTTTGCCGTCCTCCGTCAGCGAGCCGTCGCTATGGTTGGTCATGAAGTCATAGCGCACGAGGGGAGAGATTTTCTTTATCAGACAGTTCTTGTTCTTCAGGGCAATGTCGTAGTTGATGAAACCATCAAAAGAATGTACCGCCTTGAAGGCATCATGCGAGTAATGCTTGTAGAGATACTCCGCCTCGATGTGCCAACCGTATTTCTGCCAATACATTCCGGCATCATACATCATTATGTCGTTCTGGTTGGGACTTATCTTCTGGGCGCTCAGCGTCAGATTGAAGCCCTGCGGGAAGAACATCTGCGCCTTGGCGGAGAAATTCACCTTCTTTGTCCAATAATCCTTCTGGTTTGTCAGTCCGGAACCATTGAACAGTCCAGCCTCAAGGATTACAGGTATACCGGCATTGAAACTGTAGCCGAGGGTGGCACCGACGTCGCGCACGTTACCAACCTGCTTGGCGATGAAAGAACGGTTGGCAAAATACTGCTGGTGCGGAGAACGATGGGCATCGATAGTGAACGGCACTCGCATCTGACCGATTGTGAACGAGAGGCCCGAAGCCGGCTTGATGCGTGTATAGGCATCGAGCATCTTGATCTGTCCCTCGTCGCATAGGTCTATCTCGGCTTTATACTCCACAGCCTTCGCCACTCTACCCGTAACGCTCAAGCGGGCGTTTCTCACTTCAAAGCGACCCTCGCCCTCTTCGGTCTGGAATTCGTATTTTCCTCTCACCGTACCGTGTATCTCCGGGGTGAGGTCTATCTTTTCCTCATCATCACTTGCCGTCTGTGCCATTACCGGCATTACGGCTGCACACATCATGGCAAACGCCAATCTTCTGTTCATCTTCAGTGTCATAGAATCTGTTTCGTTGAATTATGCTGCAAAGGTAGCCGGGCTTTATGACAAACATGTTACAACCGGGTTACGATTGAAATAAGTCTTACAGCCATGTCATCCCCACAGCCTCATCATCCTGACTCTATGCCACAGACAGACTTCACAATTATTCGGACTCAACCTCATCCACTTCATGGCTCTCCTCGCCCTGCAGACTCTTCCTGTATTCAGAGGGCGACATGCCGGTATGCTTCTTGAAGCATTTGCCGAAATACTTAGGGTCGGCGAAGCCTACGGCGTAGGCAATCTGCGAGAATGTCATAGTACTCTCTTCCACGAGGTCTTCGGCACGCTTCATTCTGATGTGGCGCAGGAAATCATTCGGCGACATGTCGGCAATCTGCTTCAGCCTTGAATAGAACGTGCTGCGCCCCATGCTGAGCGCCACGGCCATATCGTCCACCTTCAGGTTCACATCCCCGATATGCTCCTCGATGTATGCAAGGAGCTTGTTCATGAACTCCTTGTCCTCATCCACTATTTCCGGCTTGCGCAACATATAGCGCACCTTGCCGGCATCCGCCTTCTCCGTAGCTTCCTCGGTTATCTGCTCCGCCCGGCGCTTCATATAGGTTCTGATTCCGAAATACACGATGGTCAGTACAAATACGGTAATCAGCACCCTGCCCCACCAACTCTCCGCAAAGGTCGGCTCGGCATGGATCACGAGCTGGCGCTCATTGTCTATCCACACGCCGTCGCCGTTGGTGCTGCGCACGCTGACTGTATGCGTGCCGGCAGGGAAATGGTTGAACGACGCACTGTTGCTGCCCGGATGCACATAAACCCACTTCTCGTCGTCCACCCTGTAGGCATAGCGTATGCCACAATTCTCGCTCTCTGCCGATACCGAAGAGTGGGAACTGTAATCGAGGGCAGAGAAGAAGAGCGTAAACGAACGATGGTCCACGTCAACATTCAGCTTCGGCGTATTGAGGATAGGCTGTTCGTTGTCGCGGTCCATGTATCTTATCGACGTAAACACTATGTTCGGTGCATAGCTGCTTCTGTCCATCCGCTTGGGCAGGAAGGATATCGCCCCGCCCTCGGTGGGGATGACTATGCGGTCGGTCTTGGCCGAATGCGAGGGCATACCCTCCGATATATTCACTCCGCCAATCTCGTCTGCACCGTATTCCTTGAGTCCCGACTTGCCGATACATGCTATGCGGCTCTCACCGATAACCCACAGGTCACCCTGGTTGTCGGTTAGCAGGCCCTGTATCGTGCCGTTGCTGTATATCTGTGTGACGGCATTCCCGTCATTGTCCTCCACTGGCTTGAAACGCAGGTCGTCATGCAGAAGATTCCCTGCATCTGCACATTGAAGTCCGCCGCCGAGCGTAGCCACATACAGTTTGCCGTCGGGAGCTACCTTGGTCTGCATCACCTCACTGGTATAGAGCGAGTTCTCGTCTGCCGTATGCCGCGACACGTAGAAGCGTATCCTGTCCGGATACGTGTAGCTGTCACGGTATGTTATCAGTCCCTGAGTTGTGGAGAGAATCACGGTGCCGTCAGGCAGCACCTCTATACGCCTGACCTTATTGAACACATCACCCACATAACCTTTCAATTGGTTGTTGCAATGCAGGAATCTGAGCTTCTCTATATCACCGCATGAATATATGCTCTGCATGGAGATATTCAGTCCGCCGAGGAATGTAGCAATGAGCAGACGCCCGTGTGTGTCCTCCTTCACGTCATACAGTTCGTTGCTATTCATCGTGTATGCGTTCGTTTCATCATGACGCAGGTTTACCACCCTGCCGTCGGCCACGCAATAAAGTCCTTCGCCCTTGGTGCCTATCCACAGTCGGTTCTTCTTGTCCTCATACAGGGAGTAAATATGATAGGCAAAGGTGGTCTTTGCCGTCTGCCATTTTCCCGACGGCGCAAGATAGCCTATGAGTTTCCCATCGGGGGAATATTTGACTATATCGCCGTCCACGGTGCCCATCAGTATATTCCCCTCATGGTCTTGCATCACCGAACGGGTGTCGCGTTTCGTGCCGAGGTCTATCTGCATGATATTCGAATAGCTGAAGCTTACGAGCGAGAGATTGTGCGGATATATGAGCCAGAGGTTTCCCTGATGGTCGGAGAATCCTTTCTTCATGCGCGGTATCAGTTCGCCCGAAACGCCTGATACGCCGAGCGGCTGCGCCACAAGCGATTTCCTGTCCTCGTCGTAATATGAGAAGACGGCCCCCGTTGATGCTATCCACACGGTATGGCGGGAGTCTTCGTGGAACAGAGGCTTGTCTGCCAAGGTAAACATTCCGCCGCCCGTCTTCACGGCGAGATGCACGGTCTGCATATCGGGCGTTATCATCGTCAAACCTTTTCCGCTGTTGAAGCACCAGAGCCTTTCGCGTGAGTCAGCAAACATCACGTCCACCATCGGCTGCGGATTGCCCGGCCACTGCACGGACAAGAGTCTGTCATGCCCCGTCTTCGTGTCATACACCAACACGCCGCGGTCGGTTGCCAATGCGAGCATCCTGCCCTTAATCACCTTCACTTCCTTCACCTTGTCCACCTTGTTGGCCAGCCTCACTTCTGCGGGTTTCCCTCCTCTCTTCATGTGCAGGATCTTTCCGTCTACCGTGACGAGCCACAACGTGTTGCCGATCTTTTCCACGAAGTCCACCCAAAGGCGTGTCACCTGGCGTGGGTTCCCTTTTTCCGTATATACGAAGGCTCCCTGGTCGCAGAAGAGCCATTCGTCGCCGAATCCGTCGAGCACCACCTTGTTGAGTGTTCCCGGCAGGGTGAACTGCCGGATGTCCCTGTCGCTGTCAGAGTCCCCCTTTGCCATGTGGTAGTGTTCGTTGTATTTCCCCACCACCCACGTGTCACCGTTGGCGAGCGGATAGATTTTCCTCAGACTGAACTTGCTCAGGAATTTCTTCGTGATGAGCGCCGATACGTTGACATACTGGCATTTATGGCTGTCGAACATATACACATCGTCGGTATATGCCGTAGTCCAGAGGTTACCGTTGGTGGCCGGCATCACGCTTATCAGATGGTTCGTGGTGAGCTGCGAGTCGTGTCCCGGAATGTTGCGGAATGTGGTGAAGCGGTAGCCGTCATAGCATGAGAGTCCGTTCCATGTGGTTATCCAGATGAGATTGTCCGTGCTCTGGGTCATTCCGCTTATCACGCTTGCCGGCAATCCGTTCTCTGTGCCGAACGTGCGCACCTTGCATATCGGCTGTGCCGTGGCAACCAGTTGCAGGCATAAGAGTGCGAGTATGGTATAAAAGTATCTGTATCTTTGCATAATATCATTGTTTAGTTGATTCACCTTCATTCAAAATGACAATGCAAATATAATAAAAAAAAAGATTTGACGAGCCTTACCTACATTTTTTATTGGATAATAAAGGCAAAAAGGCACGCCAAGGGCTTTTTCTGAAGTCCCCGGTGTGCCGATAACAATGCTATGCTTATTACAGGAACACTATTTCCTGATATACTTGCGTCCGTTGAGCACGTAGATGCCTGCTGGCAGACGGTCGAAGTCTTTTGCCGAACATACCAGCGACCCCATCACCGTGAATATCTGGTCGTTCTTCTGCAGACCTGCCGCACTCTCCACCTTTTCTATGGAATTTGAGTTTGCCGACACGTAGGTTTCCTTTGCCACTCCAGCCTCGGCATTGATGTCTTTCGTGTGGCGGATGTCCTCGCTTGATGCGGCGAGCTCCAGTGTCACCCTGCCTCCGGCTACCTTATACTGATGTGTATTCTCGTCGAAATAGCTCAGTTTCTCGTAGTCCACGGGGATTTCCACCTGTTTCGTCTCGCCTGCCTTGAGTTCCACGCGGGCAAAGCCCACGAGCTTGTGACGCATGTTGCCGTTCTTGCCATAATGCGTATCGCCGTTGAAATTGGCATAGAGCTGCACGATTTCCGCTCCGTCGCGGCTGCCCGTATTCTTTATGTCTGCCGTTACGGTCAGCTTGCCGCCCTTCTTCAGTGTGGTTGCGGAGAGGTTCATGTCGCTGTAGTCGAATGTGGTGTAAGAGAGTCCGTAACCGAACGGATACATCGGCTTCTCTGCCTGGCATGGGTTCTTATCACCCTTGCCATAATACATATAGGTGTAACCCCATTCGTCAATGTTGTATTCCATCATTCCCTTGCGGCCGTAGGCTGATGCGTTCTGTGCCGAACCGTCCTCCTGCGGGAGTTCGCTGATACTGTTATACCATGTTGAGGTGAGCTTGCCCGACGGATTGATATCGCCGTATATTGCGTCGCATATCGCCTGTCCCTGTGCCTGTCCGCCATACCATGCTTCCATGATTGCAGGCAGATTATCCTTCGCCCATGTGATGTCGAGCGATGATCCGCTTTCGAGCACGAGCACGGTGTTCTTGTTTGCTGCATACAGTGCCTTCAGGACATCCTCCTGATTGCCGGGAAGCGTGAGCTGCCAGCGGTCGTGGCTCTCTGTTCCCGTGGCATGGTCGTCCGGTTTCTCAAAGTTCGTGCCTCCGATGAACACCACCACGTCGGCACGTTTTGCCACTTCCACGGCGCGACTTATCATCTCCTGCGTTGCTTTCTCGTTCACGGATGATGATGTGGTGCAGAGATATAGCGGACCTTGTGTCTCTTCTGCCGGAATCAGCACTTCATTTGGGTTCCAGAAGTTGAAGTATTTGTAGTTACCCACGTAGTTCTGGTTGCCGCTGAGCTTCACGTAGAGGTCATGCTTGCCCTTCACCACCGCCGGGTCTACGCTTGCCGTAATAATGGCAAATTTGCTCCAGGAGCCTGTCTCCTGGTTATCCACGGTGAGGAATGGTTCCGCATCCTGGCTGTCTAGACAGAAGCTGACGCTTCCGACGCCCGAGCTCTTGGCTCCGCACGCCATCTCGAAATTGGTGCATCCCAATTCTCCGAAGTTCACATCGCGATACAGGAAAATGTCACCCGGGGCCGTGTTTTCGAGTACTCCGGCCCCCTTGTCGTTGCTTGTGGCTCCGCGCTTGCTCACTACAGCCTCATCAAACGGCACGGCGGGCGTCTTGCCTGTGCGCACCATATCCAGATGGAAGTCGAGTTTCTTTGAGAATGCCTCGTATGGAGTGGTTGTATAGGTAGGCGATCCGCTGTAGTCGCCGAGCATTATGGCGTTGGCATACGGGCCGATGAGCGCCACCTTCTTGTCTGTCGTGATTGGCAGTAAAGGCATCGTGGCACCTTCTGGCGCACTGTTCTTCAGAAGCGTCATGCTCTCCTGCGCCGCCTTGAGTGCAAGTTTCTGGTTTGCCTCGCTCTCCAATGTATTATTTATCGGATACGTGTATCCATCAAACTCACCCAGTGCGAAACGCGTTTCGAGCACTCTCACCACTGCCGTATCGATGTCTGCCTCCGTCAGTCCGATATATTTCCTGCCATTTGGTGCTGCCGTCTCCTTCGCCCTGAATGCAGCATCCGTGGCGTTGAGGGCTGCACGCTGGAGAACCGACGAACGGCTCATGAACTCACAGTTCGTGTCCGTGCCAGCCTGGAGCGAAATCGTCGCCGTGCGTGCCTCCATTATCTGCTCTTCTTCGGTGGCATTGGCGTATGGCGCATGAATCGTGGCGAAGGATGTTCCGTCGTCGATTTTTCCCGCCGTATAGTCGCCGAAATACTTATGTTTCACTGCCCTGTGCACACAGGAGAGTCCGGCGCAGTCGGACGTTACATATCCGTTGAAGCCCCATTCCTTGCGCAAGATGTCGGTCAGCAGCATCTTGTTGGCACAACAGGGCAGTCCGCCGTGCGCCTTGCCGGCTCCCTGATTGTTGGCATCAAGCTCTGTGGGGTCAATGGAGAAGGCGTTGTAGGCAGCCATGAGACTCTTTACGCCTCCCTCCCTGACGCTCATCTCGAATGCCGGCAGATAATACTCGCGCATGTTCTTTTCCGTGACGAACGAGGTGGTGGACTGTCGTCCCTGCTCGTAGTTGTTGGCTGCGAAGTGCTTGGCGCATGCCACTAATTTATAATAAGGTGTTGCAGGCGTTATTTCGCCCTGGAATCCCTTGATGAATTCCACGGCGAGCCTTCCGGCGAGCAACGGGTCTTCGCCGTAGTTCTCTTCTTCACGTCCCCAGCGCGGGTCGCGCGCCATGTTGATTGTTGGCGACCAGTAGTTCAGTCCCTTGCCTTTCGTCTCATGGTAGATACGTGCCTCGTCGCTGATTGCCTCCGCACATGCCCTTACGAGCATCTCGTCCCATGTTGCCGACATTCCCTTTGACTCAGGAAAGCTCGTTGCCGCTCCCGACCGTGCCACTCCGTGGAGTGCCTCGTTCCAATACTGATACGACGGGAGGATTACCTGTCCGTCGCGCTTGATGGGTTCGCTGACGTTGTTGCCAAGCTGGTCCACCTTCTCGCGCAGCGTGAGTTCGCGACAGAGCAGTTCTGCCCTCTCGCGGAAGCTCTTGCTGGTATCCATCCACGGGTAGCTGGTCTGCGCCATTACTGTTGTTGACACGACTGTCAAAGCAGCCGCCATAAACCAATTTCTCTTGTTCATTATTCCCAATAGGTTAGTTAATAATCCGTTTGTCTGCCCATGCCACAGCCGTTTTGCCGCCGTGCATCTTCATGTCATTCCGCTGTCACGTCTTCGGCCACGGTCATCCGCATTTCTCGCTGCGAAGGTAGTGATATTGTCCATTCCGCATAGTGGAAAATCATCCGCCAGAGGAGTAAAAAAGCATTATTACGCTGATTTTCAAGAGAAATTACCAATAAAAGCAGGACGACAACATTATTTGTTCCAAAAACAATATCCATTAATATCAGGACATATAATTCATCCGAATATAGCACAAATTAAACATATAGGTTAAGAAATTCATGATTTGCATATCTTCGTCATGCGAAACTTGAGTTGGAAAACAGATGAAAAAACTTGCAAGAACGGACTTTGCGGATATATTCATGAGTCCACTCTAAAAAGTAGTTCTTCAAAAAAGGACTTTCATTTTGTAAATCTATAACCGAACTTCTGTTGTTACATCACATGTTCTATTTTGATAAATATGCATATAGACAATGCATTGTAGCAAAATGCAAGCAAGGTTAGGATTAAAGCTTGAAACGTCACTTTTTAGAGTGGACCCATTTATTATTTTCGGCAGATAATAGGATAAGGAAAACATGGAAACATCAATGACCGAAGGAGGAAAGTGAAAAACACGTTAATCGGAGGCTAAAATTTTATAATAAAGGGGCGAATACATGGCGCTTACCCGGAAACATTCAAAACAAAACGACAAAGGAAAGTTGGACAAAAAAAACACCGAGTAACAAACTTTCATACACAAAATTTGTATCTTTCGTAAAAATTACAGAACTTTGCACCCACTATGCCATTTCAATTTCATATAAATATATTAGACCTGCTCTGTAAGGGAGTGATGATAGGCATCATCGTTTCGGCGCCCATGGGACCCGTGGGAGTGCTCTGCGTACAGCGCACGCTGAACAAAGGCCGTTGGTTCGGCTTCATCACAGGAATCGGAGCTTGCCTGAGCGATTTCATCTACGCCCTCATTACAGGACTCGGAATGTCGTTCGTCATGGACTTCATCGGCAACGCCCATTATCGCTATATATTGCAGATAAGTGCGAGCATAATACTGCTCATCTTCGGTATCTACTCCTTCCGGAGCAATCCGATGAAGAACATGCACGTTAGCCAGAAGAACGGCAAAGGATCGCTGATACACAACGGAGTGACGGCATTTCTCGTCACATTCTCCAACCCGCTCATCATAATGCTCATGATGGGACTCTTCGCACAGTTTGCATTCATCATCCCCGACCATCCGTTCGAGATGAGCGTGGGATACGCAGGCATCGTGGTGGGGGCAATGCTGTGGTGGTACGGACTGACATGGCTCGTGGACAAGATACGCGCCGTGTTTGACACGAACGGCATACAACTTATTAATAAGGTGGTGGGAAGCATCGTCATTATAATGTCGATAATCGTGCTCGTGGGCACCGTGTTCAACCTCTACACGCTGCCGAGCATCGGACACTAAAGCAAGAAATCAAAAAGCAACAATGTATATATCACAGGAACTCAGGAAAAGGAACATCGCCGAATACCTGCTCTATATGTGGCAGGTGGAGGATATCATACGCGCCTACGGATGCTCGCTGGCGAGAATTCGCAGGGAGTATATCGACAGATTCGACTATACCGACGAACAGAAGGAGGAAATGGCAGACTGGTATGGCAATCTCGTGAGGATGATGAACTCGGAGGGATGCAGGGAGAACGGACATCTGCAGATAAACAAGATCGTGATACAGCAGCTCTCGGAACTGAGCGCCGAACTGCTGGCGAGCAGCAACTTCCCGTTCTACAACAGTGAATATTACAAGGTTCTACCGTTCATCGTGGAGTTGCGCAAGCGCGGCGCCGACAAGGAGGAGAACGAAATCGAGACCTGCTTCAACGCCCTCTACGGAGTGATGATGCTGCGTCTGCAGAACAAGCCCGTATCACCGGACACCGAGCACGCCATCAAGGAGATAACGACATTCATCGGCATGCTCAACGACTATTATATGAAGGACAAACAAGGTGAACTGAAATTGGATTGACACTCATGAACATATTAGTGACAGGAGCCGGAGGCCAGCTCGGAAACGAGATGCAGATTGTGGCCGGGGAAAGCAAAGACAACTATATCTTCACCGACGTATGCGAAGGATACACACATCTCGACATCACTTCAATCGACGACATACGCCGCATTGTGAAGGAGAACGATATAAAATGCATAGTGAACTGTGCCGCATGGACCAACGTGGACGCTGCGGAAACGGCAGGCGACATAGTGGAGACTCTCAACGCCACAGCACCGGAAAACCTGGCACGCACCATGAAGGAGGTGGGCGGACTGCTCGTACACGTGAGCACGGACTACGTGTTCGGAGGAGACCCGTATAACACTCCCTGCAAGGAGGACCAAAAAGGCACGCCGACCGGCGTATACGGACAGACCAAACTGCACGGTGAGGAGAAGATCATCGCCACGGGAGTGGACCACATCATCCTGCGCACGGCATGGCTATACTCCGAATTCGGCAAGAACTTCGTGAAGACGATGCTCAACCTCACCGCCACGAAGCCACAGCTCAAGGTGGTGTTTGACCAGTGTGGCACGCCTACATACGCCCTTGACCTGGCAAAGACCATCGCGCACATCATCGGAAGCCGCCTCTACGAAGGCAATTCGGGCATCTACCACTTCTCGAACGAGGGTGTATGCAGTTGGTTTGACTTCACCAAGAAGATTGCTGAACTCGCCGGAAACACGACATGCGACATACAGCCATGCCACAGCGACGAATTCCCGAGCCCCGTGAAGCGCCCTGCCTACAGCGTGCTCGACAAGACAAAGATAAAGGAGACCTTCGGCATCAGGATTCCATACTGGACCGACAGTCTGAAGACCTGTATGCACAACATGAATAAATAACAAAATAAAAATAACGCACGATGGAGAATGAAGCATGGACAGGAAAAGCGGCTCCGGCCAAAATCCTTCATTCTTCATTCTTCATTCTTCATTTAACCACATGGCTAACGAAATAGAAAGAAGAAGAACCTTCGCCATCATCTCACACCCTGACGCCGGTAAGACAACGCTTACCGAGAAGTTCCTCCTTTTCGGAGGACAGATTCAGGTGGCCGGTGCGGTGAAGAACAACAAGATCAGAAAAACCGCCACTTCCGACTGGATGGACATAGAGAAGCAGCGCGGTATCTCCGTATCCACATCCGTGATGGAGTTTGACTACGAAGACTACAAGGTGAACATCCTTGATACGCCAGGACACCAGGACTTTGCAGAGGACACATACCGCACGCTGACCGCCGTTGACTCGGCAATCATCGTGGTGGACGGAGCGAAGGGTGTGGAGGCACAGACGAGGAAACTCATGGGCGTCTGCCGAATGAGAAACACTCCGGTAATCATCTTCATCAACAAGATGGACCGCGAGGGACGCGACCCGTTTGACCTGCTCGATGAACTGGAGGAGGAACTTGGCATCAAGGTGCGCCCCCTGTCATGGCCTATCAACCAGGGCGCCAAGTTCAAGGGCGTATACAACATATACGAGAACAAGCTCGACCTGTTCACTCCCGACAAGCAGCGAGTGACCGAGAAGGTGGAGGTAGACATAAACAGCAACGAACTCGACGAGCGCATCGGCGACCAGGATGCCGCCAAGCTGCGCGAAGATCTGGAGCTCGTGGAGGGGGTATACCCGGAATTCAACGTGGAAGACTACCGCGAGGCTACCGTGGCACCGGTGTTCTTCGGATCAGCACTCAACAACTTCGGTGTGCAGGAACTGCTCAACTGCTTCGTGAAGATAGCCCCAAGCCCACGCCCCACACAGGCCGTGGAGCGAATCGTGAAGCCAGAAGAACCCAAGTTCACCGGCTTCATCTTCAAAATTACGGCAAACATCGACCCGAACCACCGTTCATGTATCGCCTTCTGCAAGGTGTGCAGCGGCAAGTTCGAGCGCAACAAGCCATACCTGCACGTACGTCAGGGAAAGACAGTGCGTTTCTCCTCGCCTACCCAGTTCATGGCGCAGCGCAAGAGCACCATCGAAGAAGCTTACCCGGGCGACATCGTGGGTCTGCCGGACAACGGCATCTTCAAGATCGGCGACACGCTGACCGACGGCGAGAAGCTCCACTTCAAGGGACTGCCGTCATTCTCTCCCGAGATGTTCAAGTATATCGAGAACGACGACCCGATGAAGAGCAAGCAGCTCAACAAGGGTATAGACCAGCTCATGGACGAGGGTGTGGCACAGATGTTCGTAAACCAGTTCAACGGAAGAAAGATCATCGGCACCGTAGGACAGCTGCAGTTTGAAGTAATCCAATACCGTCTGGAAAACGAATACAACGCCAAATGCCGTTGGGAACCGGTGCATCTCTACAAGGCTTGCTGGATAGAGAGCGACGACCCTGCAGAGCTTGAGAACTTCAAGAAGCGCAAATACCAGTATATGGCAAAGGACAAGGACGGAAGGGACGTGTTCCTTGCCGACTCCGGCTATGTATTGTCAATGGCACAGGAAGACTTCAAACATATAAAGTTCCACTTTACAAGCGAATTCTAAAGAGCGCTGACTCAATAGCTTACATATTCTCCATCCGCCTACGGCAACAATGAGGCGCGACGGAAAATAGATACAGGCCCAGACAGGTGACAAACTTCCTGTCTGGGCTTAAATATTCAAAGAGGGTCTCGAATTTTAACACAAATCTTTTGCCTATTTGTTTTTTTACGCTATCTTTGCAAATCATACAATTCAGATTAACTAAAAATTATAATACAATGAATTTGAAAGTACGCTTGTCAGTGATGAATTTCCTGGAGTTCGCTGTATGGGGGGCATACCTCACATCAATGGGCAACTACCTCGGGAAGGCAGGAATGGGAACAGAAATAGCATGGTTCTATGCAATACAGGGAATCGTCTCGATATTCATGCCTACACTGATGGGTATCGTGGCAGACAAGTGGATACAGCCACAGCGCCTGCTCGGACTCTGCCATCTTGCAGCCGGTGCCGGAATGATTGCGCTCTGCATGATCGGTGCGCAGCAGGCCATGCCCGACAAAGCCGTATTCATGACGATATACACACTGAGCGTAGCGTTCTACATGCCTACGCTCGCACTTTCAAATACCGTGGCATTCAAGATTCTGCAAGACCACGGCAGGGATACGGTGAAGGACTTCCCCCCTATCCGAGTGCTCGGCACAGTGGGATTCATCGCCACGATGTGGTTCGTCAACTGTGCGACGGCGGACAACGGCAGCTTCTCGCTGACACTTGCCGACGACGCCAACAAGTTCCAGTATACATACATGCAGTTCCTCGTTTCAGGACTGCTCGGCATCGTGCTCTTCGTATACAGCTTCTTCATGCTGCCACAGTGCAAGCTCGTGAGAAAGAAAGACGGCGCAGAGAAGAAATCACTCATGGAAGTGTTCGGCCTCAACGCCTTCAAGCTCTTCAAGAGCAAGAAGATGGCGCTCTTCTTCATCTTCTCCGGACTGCTCGGCATGTCTCTGCAGGTGACCAACGGATACGCCACGCCGTTCATCACTCACTTCAAGGCTGACCCGGCACTCGCCGATACGTTTGCCGCCAACAACGCCACGCTGCTCGTGTCAATCTCGCAGATAGCCGAAGCATTCTGCATCCTGCTCATACCGTTCTTCCTCAAGAGATACGGCATAAAGAACGTGATGATGATTGCCATGTTCGCATGGGTATTGAGATTCGGATTCTTCGGACTCGGCGGTCCGGCATTCCCAGGAGTGACGCTGTTCATCCTCTCATGCCTCGTATACGGAGTGGCGTTCGACTTCTTCAACGTGTCTGGCGGACTCTTCGTCGACGCAGCATGCAGCGAGGATGTCAAGGCGTCGGCACAGGGACTCTTCATGCTCATGACAAACGGACTGGGAGCCACCATCGGTACGCTGCTCGCCGGAGAGATAGTGAACCACTACTGCACATGGGAAAACGGATTCCTCGTGGGCGACTGGCAGACGTGCTGGTTCATTTTCGCAGGCTTCGCCCTCGCTGTGGGAGTAAGCTTCGCATTATTGTTCAAACACGAGGAGAAATAAATTCAAACATATAAGAAAGACAAAGGAAGGAGACTGGCAGAAATGGGTAAGGTAAGGTTATATCTGGATAATGTCGCCGAGCTTGCCGGCAACAGCGACATCGCCCTTGTCGCCCTCGCCGATGAAATCAAGATGCTGATGGTTTCGATAGTATGCGAAAGAAGCCTGGGGACAGCACTCAAGATGAGGATGCAGAACGAGCCTATAACGAAGATTCTGTTACCCGAAGTGGCTGCACAGATGCTTCGCTCCAGTGGCAATGCGAACTACGAACTGCTGATAAACGGCATCAACGAAGGACAGTACAAGGCTTACGTCCACAACGTGGATACGGAGGAGATGTTCAGAATCCGCATCAGCGACGGACTGATGCTCGCCACAGCGATGGACATGCCCATATACATGGACGAGAGATTAATGGACAAGCAGGCTGTGCCGTACCGGACACTCGATAAGGGAGTGTCGGTGCCGGTAAATATCATAACCGTGCCGATGCTGGAGGAATCACTCAAGAAAGCCATCGAGACGGAAAATTACGAAATGGCGGCCAAGCTTCACCACGAACTGGAACGCAGGAAAAACGACAATAAAAACGAAGAACTATGAAAGAGGCAAGATATTTTTACGTGCCCGATGCGGCTAACGCCAATGAGCTTCCCACCGAAGAGGCTATGCACGCACTGAGAGTGTTGCGACTGAAAAGCGGTGACGAGATGTTTCTCATGGACGGCAACGGATTCTTCTACAAGGCAGAAGTGACCCTAGCGGCCACGAAGCACTGCATGTATGAAATCAAGGAAAAGATGCCGCAGGAAAAGACATGGAACGGAAATATCCATATTGCCATGGCCCCAACAAAAATGATGGACCGCACTGAATGGTTCGCCGAGAAAGCCACAGAGATTGGCGTTGACGAACTGGCCTTCGTCAACTGCAAATTCTCCGAAAGGAAAGTGATGCGCACCGTAAGACTCGACAAAATCATCGTGTCGGCAATGAAGCAGAGCCGCAAGCCATGGAAGCCACAGCTGTCTCCGCTTATCCCTTTCAAGGACTTCATACATAAGGAAAGAAGCGGACTGAAGTTCATAGCCCACTGCTACAACGAGATTGAGAGCGTGGACCTCTTTGATACGCTGATGAAAAGCAAAGGCAATGTGGACGACGTGACGGTGCTGATTGGACCGGAAGGCGATTTCTCCATTGACGAAGTGAAGCTCGCAATAAAAAACGGATACACGCCGGTATCGCTCGGCGAAAGCAGACTCCGCACGGAAACTGCCGCCCTCTACGCGGCAATGACGGCACAGCTTGTATGCCGGAAGGAATAATTCGGACAGATAATTATCAACTTTAAAATGAAAAGATTAAAATACTTGACACTGCAAATACTGGCTGTAATTGCCAGTGTTTGCATTTATTCTTCATGCTCGGGCGATGACTACATGGACGCCATACCCGCCAACAGCAACGCTCTTATAGCCATCAACGCCAAGGCCATGCAGGAACAGGCTGGAGTGAAGGACAACAATATCGCCGCTTCGCTGCTGAAGGTGGACGACATCGACGACTGCGGCATTGATTTCTCCCAAAAGATATATCTCTTTGAGACTGTGGACGGAAACCTCGGCATGTGTGCCAAGGTAAACAGCGAATCCAGGATTACCGATTGGCTTGGGGATTTGGCAAAAAAAGGCGAATGCAGCAAGACAACCGAGAGGCGCGACAATACATTCGCCCTTCTGCATGGTTCGTGGGCTGTAGGCTACTCCGGCAAGAGCATCGTAATCATCGGGCCGGTATTGCCGTCAGGACAAGCCGAAGCCATTCGCACTCTCGACAGGTATCTGAAGCAGGACGAGGATGACGGCATAAAGTCCTCCCCTCTCTTCGACAAAGTGGAGGAAATCAATTCGCCCATAGCTATAGCGGCACAAGTAGACGCACTGCCGGAGAAGCTCTCGGCTCCTTTCACCATCGGTGCGCCTAAAGGTGCCGACGCATCACAGATATGCATCGCCGCATCCGTAACGACAAACGGCAACGGATGCCTCAACATCAGCGGCGAACCATTCTCATTCAACAGCGACATCGACAAGAGTCTGAAACAGGCCGACGCCAAGTTCAGGAAGATTGGCGGAAGGTATGCAGCCAACATACCTGGTTCCACACTCTGTTCCATATTCCTAAACATGAAAGGCAGCGACTTCGTGGAAATGATGCACAACAGTCCTAGTCTGGGCGTTCTCCTTGCAGGAATGAACACAGCCATCGACATGGACAACATACTTAGAAGCGTTGACGGCGAAATGGCATTCAGCGTGAAGGCGTTCTCCGACAAGGACATCAAGATGTGTATGGCGGCGCAGCTTGCAAACACCACTTTCCTCAAGGACGTGGACTACTGGAAGAAGTCATGCCAACCCGGCTGCAGCATAACGAATTGCGGAAGCGACTGCTACACATACAAGAGCAGCGACACGCAGTTCCGCTTCGGTGTGTCAAACGGCAAGGAATTCTATGGCAGCACCGACGTTGAGACTGCAACCGCCATCCTGAATCCGGCAAAGGAGCAGTTCCCAGCCGAAGTAAAGGCGCTTATCACGGGCCAACGCTTCTGCATGGTAATCAACGTGAAGGAGATTCTTGGCGGAAACAAGGAAATGGCAACAATCAGCGACCTGATTGCCCCGTTGTTCGGCAAAGTGGACTACATCGTTTATAACATAAAATAGACACAAACATTTACAGAAGTTTTTAGAATACCAGATACAGATATGGAAAAGATTGTATTCGACAACGTGATACCCCATGTATTCGCCCATCAGGAAGACCTGAAATCGGATATATGGAACAACCATGCCCTATTCGAGAAAGACAAGCTCTATCTCGTTGAAGCTGAAAGCGGAAAGGGCAAGAGCACCTTCTGCAGCTATATCCTCGGCTACAGACACGATTACGAGGGACACGTAAGATTTGATGAAACTCCAATCCCACAGTTAAAGGTGAAGGACTGGGTGGAAATGCGCAAGAGTCACATAGCCTGTCTGTTCCAGGAACTGCGCCTCTTCCCCGAACTTACGGCATGGGAGAACGTGGAGATAAAGAACAAGCTGACCGGCTTCAAGCAGAAAAAGGAGATAGAACAATGGTTCGACCGCCTCGGCATCGCCGACAAGCTCAACAGCAAAGTGGGCCACATGTCGTTCGGACAGCAGCAGCGCGTGGCTATGGTCAGGGCATTGGTGCAGCCGTTTGACTTCATCCTCGCCGACGAACCGATAAGTCATCTCGACGATCGCAACTCAGCGATAATGGCAGACATCATGATGGCTGAAGCAAAGAGACAGGGAGCCGGTGTCATCGTGACGAGCATCGGCAAACACATGGTTTTAAACTACGATAAGACATACAGATTATGAATTTAGTTTGGAAACTTCTACGTCAGCATATCAGCATTCCGCAGTTCATCGGCTTCTTCTTTGCCAACCTCTTCGGAATGTTCATCGTCCTACTCGGATTCCAGTTCTACAACGACGTGCTGCCGGTCTTCACCTCGCAAGACAGCTTTATGAAAGCCGACTATCTGATAGTAAGCAAGAAAATCGGTGCGGCAAGTGCCATTTCGGGCAGGACAAACACCTTCAGCATAGCTGAGGCCGACGACCTTGCCGGTCAGAGATTCACGAAGAACGTCGGCAAATTCACTTCTACGGAATACAAGGTTGATGCCAATATGGGTGTGAACGGACAGTCAATACTCAATTCGGAGATGTTCTTCGAGAGCGTGCCAGACAAATTCGTGGACGTCCCGCTACAAGACTGGACCTATCAGGAGGGCAGCCGCGAGGTGCCGATTATCCTGCCGCGCACCTACATCAACATGTATAACTTCGGATTTGCACAGACCCATTCCCTGCCTAAAATCAGCGACGGACTTGTGGGCATGATAGATTTCAAGATATTCATCCGCGGCAACGGCCACAGAGATGAATTCAAAGGCAAGGTGATAGGATTCTCAAACAGGCTCAACACCATCCTCGTGCCACAGAAGTTCATGGACTGGAGCAACGGCTATTACGCCCCCGGCCAGAAGTCTGACCCCACGCGCCTCATCGTCGAGGTGGGCAATCCTGCCGACGACAACATAACGAAATACCTCGACAAGAAGGGCTTTGAGGTGGAAAGCGACAAGCTGCAGGTCGAAAAGACAACCTATTTCCTGAAGATGATAGTATCGCTGGTAATGGTCATCGGCCTTGTCATCAGTCTGCTCAGCTTCTACATCCTCATGCTGAGCATATATCTGCTCGTACAGAAGAACTCATCGAAGCTCGAGAACCTGCTGTTCATCGGCTACAGTCCGGCCAAGGTAGCGCTGCCTTACCAGACACTGACTATAGCTCTGAACATCGCCGTACTGCTGATTACATGGATAATCCTCTTCTTCGTAAGGGACTACTATATGGAGGTCATCGAGACCCTCTTCCCGCAGATTGAATCCGGCTCGATGATTATGTCGATAGGACTCGGCATCCTGCTGTTCCTCATCGTCACGGCTATTAACCAGATAGCCATCCGCCGCAAGGTGATGAGCATCTGGAAAAGAAAAGAATAACCCGAGTTTGGAATTAAGAGTTGTCGGCAGAAGCCGATTAGGAATTAGGATTTATAAATTATAACTTATGAATTCATAAATCAATATGCGAGATTCCTGAATATCAACTTACGAATAACAAAAGGAATATGGCGAAGCCTTTAGAAGCGGAACACGCTTTCGAAGGGCTTCGCCATAATCTTTCCTAAAGTATAGCCGCAACGGTGTGCTGCCTCTGCCAACTGGTCCTTATAATAAAACGCCACACTGCCCACGGCACCTACCGGCAGATCATTGCGTCCGTAATGGTCCACATTAAGACGGAAGAAATCCATGAAGTTGCGCACTACAAGTTCCGAAACCTCCTTGCATTCAAGATGGGCATGAATAAAGGGCGACAAGGAAGCAAGATAGCGGTTTGCCATCGGTTCCCGATACACACGACGGATGATATCATCAAGGCTCTGTCCTGTTGTCGCAAGGAACTCTTCCCTCACCTCCGCCGGTATATTCCCCTTGAACATCCCGTTTACAAACAGTTTGCCGAGCACTGCACCGCTGCCCTCATCACCGAGGATATAGCCCAAGGGCGACACGTTAGATACAATCTCCCTACCGTCATACAATCCGGAGTTTGCCCCCGTGCCGAGAATGCAGGCTATGCCCTCGCTGTCGCCACAAACAGCATGGGCAGCAGCAAGCAAGTCGCTCCCCACAAGAATCTCGGATGCCGACGGGAAGCGGAGGGTCAGTACATTGCGCAATTGCCCTATGGCCTCGCCTCTGCAGCCTGCGCCATAGAAGCGTATGGAGCCTATCTGATGCTGATCCAGACCGGCCTTGGCCAATTCCGCCGACAGTTGCGGCATCAATTCCCATTCCACGATACCGGCGATATCGCTTTCCGACTGGTGGAACGGGGTTATCCCCTGCGTGGAACACCGGCAAACGAACTGCCCGTCTTCACAGCCCACAAGCCAATCGGTCTTCGTACTGCCACTGTCCACTATCATGCGCAAGCGCAACTCCATATTTTCCATTACATTATTATCTTTAAATTTTGTGACAAAAGTAAGGATAATAAATGATAAAATCGTAAATTTGCAGTTAAAATAAAAATCGTTATGAAAAAAAGACTATTTATACTCTACCTACTAACGCTACTGATGACAATTCCGGCATGCGCCGTGCTGAAGGAGAAAGACCTCAACAACACGCTGTCCGTGCTCCGCAACGAATTGACCACATTCCATCAGGAACAGAAGCGCCGCCAACTGCTCTTCAAGAACAGCAGCGACAGGGTAAAGAAGAACCTCTTCACCATCCTCTCCAAGAGTAACCAGAATGCGCTCATGCTGTATTCGCAGAAGCCGGACTACGTGTTCGACCTCGCCTATGCATGCCACGAAGCCACCGACCAGTTCCAGAACTTCCGCCAGAGCACCCTGCCCTTCCGCACCTACATCACGGAGATTGACGGAGAGATAGCGCGCTACGACAGTCTGGTGAACTCCCTGCAGCGCATGCCTGCGATAACGCTAAGCCCCAAGGCGAAGACAGACCGCAACGTGTGTCTTACACTCGCCGTGAACATACGCAACAACATGGAGGAGAACAAGCAGATGCTCCAGGACTACATCAAGTATTACGACATGACGGAGCATCACCTCAAAGGACTGAACGATTACGCCAACAACCGCTACAGCGAGATACAGAACAGCATCTTCAGCAATGGCGGCGACAGCTATTTCAGCATCCTCTCCAACCTGGGCAGCCAGGTGACCAAGACCGCCGAGACGATGAACGGCAAATACCACAAGTCAAAGAAACTCCATTCGCAGTGGGACGCAAGGATGATTGTCGGTCTCTTCATCACCATCCTCTTCTACGGCATCGTGGCCATAATCCTCAACCTCCTTGCCATACACTACCTCATGCCGCGTAAGTTCCGCACCGAGCAGTTCATGCTCAAGCGGCCCTGCATCATAATGGCATCAACCACCATCACCTTCGCCATCATCATCGGCATAATCAGAGGCACGGTGAACCAGAACTTCATCACCATGGCGAGCAATCTGCTCGTGGAATACGCATGGTTGCTCGGCGTAATCCTCATATCCCTGCTACTGCGCGTCAACGGCAAGCAGATCAAGAGCGCCTTCCGCATCTATTCGCCCCTCATCACAGTGGGCTTCATCGTGATAACATTCCGCATCACGCTCGTGCCTAACGACCTGGTGAACCTCGTCTTCCCGCCCATCCTGCTGCTTGCCACGCTGTGGCAATGGAGCGTGATATCACGCCACAACGAGAAGATTCCGCGGTCCGACATGTTCTTCACATACATCTCCCTCGCCGTATTCGCCACAAGCCTCGTATGCTCATGGACAGGCTATACGCTGTTCAGCGTGCAGCTCCTGATATGGTGGATAATGCAGCTCACATGCATCCTCACCATCAACTGTCTGGCAGAATGGATGGGCAAATACGCCGCCAAGCACCATCTCGAAGAAAAGCCGATAAACAAGACATGGATATACCACTTCCTGCTCAAGACGGGACTGCCGCTCATGGCTATCGCCTCAATACTGATTTCATTGTATTGGGCAGCCGACGTGTTCAATCTGAGCGAGATGATGGACAGGCTGCTGTCAAAGAAGTTCATCGACGTGAACAACTTCAGCGTGAACCTCTCCTCCATAATCACCGTCATCGCCCTGTGGTTCATCTTCAACTATATCTGCAAGACCAGCATCGCCTTCATGCAGCTCCACTTCAACACTAAGGATTCGCGCACGGCGGCAAGCCGCAACGTGATGGGCCGCAACGTGATACAGGTTCTCGTTTGGGGCATCTGGCTGCTCATAAGCCTTGCCATCCTCCACGTGAGCAACACATGGCTCGTGGTCGTATCTGGCGGTCTGTCCACCGGCGTCGGCTTCGCATCCAAGGACATCCTGGAGAACATCTACTACGGCATATCCCTGATGGCAGGACGCATCAACATCGGCGACTGGATTGAATGCGACGGAACGCGCGGCAAGGTGAGCAGCATCAGCTACACCAGCACGATGATTGAAGCCACCGACGGATCAATCATCGCCTTCCAGAACTCGCAGCTATTCACGAAGAACTACAAAAACCTGACGCGCAACCACGGCTTTGAGCTGTCGGTGGTCAACTTCGGAGTGGGCTACGGCACGAACGTTGACCAGATGCGCAACGTGCTGCTTGCCGCCGTGGAGAAGCTCAACATCCCTTATCTCGACAAGGAGAAGTCGCCGAGCATACTCTTCAAGGAGTTCGGCGACAACAGCATCAACTTCAAGTTCGTCTGCTGGGTTGACGTGACGAAACAGGCCGCCACCGAGAGCCAGATAATGGAATGCATCTACAACACGCTCAACGCCAACAACATCGAAATGCCGTTCCCGAAGAGGGATGTGTATATAAAGGAATTCAACAAGGAAGGATAGTTGTTCCTTTCCCCACATCTGATTCTATAATTAAAGGTGTCCCTGCCAATCCGCAGAGACACCTTTAATTATATACTTGCCTTTACCAGTCTTTATCTGTCTATATACATAATCGGCCCCATATCGTCATATCACACCGAAGTGCTTCAGCGCATTCCACACACCGTCGTCATCCACGGAAGACGTGATGTAGTCGGCTGCCGACCGTGCTTCGTTGCCGGCATTGCCCATGGCGATGCCTATTCCGGCGCGACGGAGGATAGCCACGTCGTTGCCGCCGTCGCCGAACGCCATAGTCTCCGAGACGTCAAGCCCCAGATACTCCGCCATAGCCTCAAGTCCCTTGCCCTTGTCGGCTTCACGCGCCGTGATGTCGGTGAAAGCGGGATGCCATCTGCCCGACACGCAGTCTGGCAACTGCGGCATCAACTTGCGCTCGTGGTCCTGGGAGAAGAACGGCGTGAGCTGAAGGATCTTCTCCCGGCGCATGAGTTCGCGCGCATCCAGACTCTTGTCGATGTTCGTCACGTTGAGGTCTCTCACGAAAATCTCGTCGAACACGGGCTTCGGATTATACAGCCTCACTCCGCTCTCGCCCACCACAAGCACAGCATAGTCGCATCTGTCGGCATCGGCGATGAGTGCGTCCATATCCTCCTTGGGTATCGGATTGCAGCATACCGTCTTGCCCTCCACGATGCAGAGGGCGCCATTGGTGGTGATGTATCCGTCGATGTATTTTTCTATCTGCTTCAGATTCGTGATAATCTGCAACGGACGTCCCGTGGAAATGTACACCCCCACCCCATGCTCCTTTGCAAGGGCGATGGCACGGACCGTGGACTGCGGAATCTCGTGAGTATTGAAGCTCACCAGCGTACCGTCGATATCAAAAAACAATGCGCTTATCTTCACCTTATATATATAATTGAGTGATTATTAATGAAAAAGTTCCGTCCGTCACCATAAGACTTGCGGAACTATAGACCGTAAAAAACTACTCTTTATTCTTGTTCTTCACTATGGCGCTCGCTCCGAGCACAGCCGCTCCGGCTCCGTCGAGACTGCTGATGAGGAACTTCGCCTTACCGCGGAATATTCCCATCACACTCTCCGTGTAGCTCTTCAGCAGAGGCTTCATAAGCAGGTCGCCCGCCTTGGTCAGTCCGCCGAAGAAAACGAAAGCCTCCGGTGAGCAGAACGTAGCGAAATCAGCACACGCCTCGCCCAGCATCTTGCCCGTAAACTCATACACCCTCAAAGCCAGTGCGTCGCCCTGTGCAGCAGCCTTTGAAACCTCGAATGAGGTGATGTCCTCGGGGTTCATCTCGCGCAGCAGTGATGCCTCGTCTGAATTCTCGAGGAATTCCCTTGCCGTGCGCGCCACTCCTGTGGCAGAGCAGTATGCTTCAAGACACCCCTTTCTGCCGCATCCGCAGAGTCTGCCGTTCTCGCGAACCATCGTCACGTGTCCCAGTTCACCGGCAAGTCCGTCGGAACCATACACCATCTGTCCGTTTATCACGATTCCAGAACCCACTCCCGTGCCGAGCGTTATCATGATGAAATTCTTCATTCCCTTTGCCACTCCATATACCATCTCTCCGAGCGCCGCAGCATTGGCATCGTTGGTGATGGATACGGGGATGGAAAGTCTGTCGCTGAACAACTTTGCGAAAGGCACTACGCAGTCGTGGGCCCATACGAGATTCGGTGCATATGCTATCGTTCCGTCATAATAGTTTGAGTTCGGCGCTCCGATACCCATGCCTTCGATGGCATTGATGCCGCCCACCTTATCTATTATAACCTTCAATGCTTCAACTCCTGCATCAACAAAAGCCTCAGCCGTGTCATACTCCTGTGTCTTTATTGAAGTATGCTCCACGATGTTACCCAGTCCGTCAACAATGCCGAATACAGCATTTGTTCCACCTAAATCAAGACCTATCGTATATGGTCTTCCTGTCAATTGTGATTCCATATCAACCTTTTGATTATGTTATAGAAATAATAAATTCTGTATGCAAAGTTAGGGCAAATGGAATACTCTCCAAAGTATTCACGCGCTTTTTTTGACAAGGCTGTCGAAAGGATAATATAAATCAACTGAGGCTGTTTGGGAGGAATACAGAAAAAGAGTCACCCGTTATGGATGACTCTTTAGTTTTTTGCGTAGTGGATAGGGGAATCGAACCCCTATGCCAAGATTGAGAATCTTGTATCCTAACCATTAGATGAATCCACCATCCATTGATTTTAGCATCCCGAAACCACCTGCGGAAGCTGGGGGATTCGAACCCCCGGTACGATAAACTCGTACGGCAGTTTAGCAAACTGCTGGTTTCAGCCACTCACCCAAACTTCCTTCCGGTTTGTTCTGTTACCACAGGCATTTCGTTTAATGCGGTGCAAAGGTAGTGTTTTATTTTTAACTGCCAAAACTTTTGCAGAAAAATTTCTTCTGCCGCCCTCTTTTTTCTTATATTTTGCCATTCCGGATATAGAGCAGTTAATACATATTATATATATAACAATAAGCAGACGAGTAGACAATAAGATTTGTTTTCCCTTGACAACCGCTGTCTGTAAGAGCTGTAAACGTAAATCGGAGAAACACAGCCCGGCGGGTTGGAGGGATCACACCGTGGGCATCGAAAACGGATGCGTCTTGATATTTCCCATAAATTGTCTTGTCTGCCACAATACTTTTTCATACCTTTGCACGCATAACAAGAATATAATAAAGAAAGATTTTGATAGAAAAGCATATTGTCTTGGAAGACATCGACCCGGTGGTGTTCTACGGAGCGAACAACTCAAACCTGCAGATGGTGCGCTCGCTGTTCCCGAAACTCAGGATACTGGCACGCGACAACGTGATAAGAGTGCTCGGCGACGAGGAGCAGATGTGCGCCTTCGAGGAAGTGGCGGAGAAACTGAGGAAGCATATACTGAAGTTCAACGCAATTGCCGAAAAGGACATCCTGAACATCGTGAAGGGCAAAGCTACAAGCGAAGAGAGCGCAAAGGACGTGATAGTCTACAACATATCCGGAAAGCCGATTAAAAGCCGCAGCGAGAACCAGCAGCGGCTCGTTGACGCATATTCCAAGGACGACATGGTGTTCGCTGTGGGGCCGGCAGGAACGGGAAAGACATATCTGAGCATCGCGCTCGCCGTAAAAGCCTTGAAAGACAAGGAGATAAAGAAGATAATACTCAGTCGTCCGGCCGTGGAGGCAGGCGAAAAGCTTGGATTCCTGCCCGGCGACATGAAGGATAAGATCGACCCCTATCTGCAGCCGCTCTACGATGCGCTGGAGGACATGATTCCGGCAGTGAAGCTGCAGGAGCTGATGGAAAAGCACGTGATACAGATTGCACCGCTCGCATTCATGAGGGGACGCACGCTGAGCGACGCCGTGGTGATTCTCGACGAGGCGCAGAACACCACGTCAGCACAGCTCAGGATGTTTCTCACCCGCATGGGATGGAACACCAAGATGATCATCACGGGCGACATGACACAGGTGGACCTGCCGCGGGGCACACAGAGCGGACTGCGCGAGGCGCTGAGGATTCTGGGCGGCATCGAGGGCATCTCCGTGGTGAACCTCACGCAGACGGACATCGTAAGGCACAAGCTCGTGACGAAAATAGTGAAGGCATACGAGACGTCTGACAAAGAGCGCAAAAATGAATACGAAGATAAAAAATAAGCGGTTTTTTACCTCGCTTTGTTGGCTATTCAACATAAAATAAGTACATTTGCAAGCAATTATTACTACGCCTGTATAGCCGCGGCCTAATCACACGGCAATACGGAATATGACAAAGTTATAAGAAGAGAGAATTATCCGACTTTTTAATATTAGATTAAAGTAATGAAAGCATTAACAAGTACTGATTTCCACTTTGAGGGACAGAAGAACGTGTATCACGGAAAGGTACGCGACGTCTACAACATCAACGATGACATCATTGTAATGGTAGCAACAGACAGAATCTCGGCATTCGACGTGGTCCTGCCTAAGGGAATACCGTTCAAGGGACAGGTTCTCAACCAGATTGCAGCCACATTCCTTGACCACACCACAGACATCTGCCCCAACTGGAAACTGGCCACTCCGGACCCTATGGTGACAGTGGGACTGAAATGCGAGGGATTCCGCGTAGAGATGATCATCCGCTCAATCCTCACAGGATCGGCATGGCGCGAATACCAGAAGGGATGCCGCGAGCTATGCGGAGTGAAGCTGCCCGACGGTATGAGGGAGAACGAGCGCTTCCCGGAGCCTATCATCACACCGACGACAAAGGCCGACGAGGGACACGACATGAACATCTCCAAGGAGGAAATCATCGCCCAGGGTATCGTGAGCAAGGAGGACTACGAAATAATGGAGGACTATACACGCAGGATATTCGCACGCGGACAGGAGATCGCAGCCAAGCAGGGACTCATACTCGTGGACACGAAGTATGAATTCGGCAAGCGTGACGGCAAAGTATACCTCATTGACGAGATCCATACACCGGACTCAAGCCGCTACTTCTATGCCGACGGATACGAGGAGAAATTCGAGAAGGGCGAACCGCAGAAGCAGCTTTCAAAGGAGTTCGTGCGCCAGTGGCTCATCGAGCACAACTTCATGAACGAGCCAGGACAGGTGATGCCGGAGATTACCGACGAATACGCCGAAAGCGTGAGCGACCGCTACATCGAACTGTATGAGCATATCACGGGCGAGAAGTTCGACAAGGCTGCCGACAGCGGCGACATCGCTGCACGCATCGAGAAGAACGTGGCAGACTGGCTCGCAGCCTACAAGAAATAGCAAGAAAAGGATTCAAGACGGACGGACGCATGGGAAAGCCCCATACCGACGTCTGTCTTGATTTTCGTTTTACCATATTATAATACATACAAACGATGTACGGGCAAGAGAAAATCACTCCCTACAACAAGGAGGAAGCTAAGGGGACACAGGTGGAACAGATGTTCGATGCTGTGGCACATTCATACGACTTGCTCAACCACCGCCTCTCATTCTGGATAGACAAATACTGGCGCAATTACGCCATAAAGAAACTGGCCCGGAAGAAACCCGGAAGCATACTCGACATTGCTACGGGAACCGGCGACCTGGCCATACTGGAGGCACAGAAAACGGGTGCAAGGAGCGTGGTGGGCGCCGACATCTCCGAGGGGATGATGCAGATAGGCAGGGAGAAGGTGAAGGCAAGAGGACTGCAGCAGACGATAAGCTTCAGAAAGGAAGACTGCATGAACCTTTCGTTCGCCGACAACAGCTTCGACGCCGTGACGGCTGCCTTCGGAATACGCAATTTCCAGGATCTGGAGGCAGGACTGCGCGAGATGCACAGGGTGCTGAAGAAAGACGGCATGCTGTGCGTGATAGAGCTGACACGCCCGGTACATTTCCCCATAAAGCAGCTCTTCACCATATACACCCATACCATACTGCCCGTCTACGGCAGACTGATATCAAAGGACAAGAGCGCATACAGATATCTCATCGCCACAATCGAAGCCTTTCCACAAGGCGAGACGATGGTGGAAATTCTAAAGAGAACAGGCTTCGCAAAGGCCTCCTTCAAACGGCTCACGTTCGGGATCTGCACTTGTTATACAGCAACCAAATAAAAGTTTTCATACCATGGATAAGTACGGAATTATCGGCCACCCCTTAGGACACTCTTTCTCAAAGAACTATTTCAACGAGAAATTCCACGACGAAGGCATTGATGCCGAGTACATCAACTTCGACATACAGAACATCGGCAACCTGCCGGAAGTGCTCGCCACCAATCCCGAACTCAAGGGACTGAATGTCACGATACCTTACAAGGAGAAGGTATTAAGCTATCTCGACTACATCAGCGTGGAGGCCAGGGCGATAGGAGCAGTGAACGTGATAAGAGTGGAGCACAAAGGCAACAATGTATTGCTGAAGGGATACAACAGCGACGTGATAGGATTCACGAGGAGCATCGAACCGATACTGGAGAAATTCCACCGGAAGGCACTTGTACTGGGAACGGGAGGAGCATCAAAGGCAGTAAGCTACGGACTCAGGTCGCTCGGACTGGAGACGGTGCTCGTGAGCAGGTTCGAACGCCCCGGGACAATACAATACAAGGACATCACTCCCGATGTGGTAAGGGAATACAAAGTGATAGTGAACTGCACGCCATGCGGCATGTACCCCAACTATGAAGAATGTCCGGAACTTCCATACGAGGCGCTCGACAGCCACAACCTACTTTACGACCTGATATACAATCCCGACGAAACCCTCTTCATGAAGAAAGGCAGGGAGCAGGGGGCACTGACAAAGAACGGCATCGAGATGCTGCTGCTACAGGCTTTCGCAAGCTGGGACTTCTGGAACGGGAAAGAACATATATAATATATAGAAACAAAATAATATCATAATATAAAATGGACAAGTCTAACAGATATATGATGCGCGGTGTGAGCGCTGCAAAGGAAGACGTTCACAACGCCATAAAGAACATCGACAAGGGTATTTTCCCACAGGCATTCTGCAAGATAATACCAGACGTGCTTGGAGGAGACCCTGAATACTGCAACATCATGCACGCCGACGGAGCCGGAACGAAATCATCCCTCGCCTACATGTACTGGAAGGAGACAGGCGACCTCTCCGTATGGAAAGGTATCGCACAGGACGCCATCGTGATGAACACCGACGACCTGCTCTGCGTGGGCGCCGTGGACAACATCCTCGTGTCGAGCACGATCGGCAGGAACAAGATGCTCGTGCCGGGAGAAGTGATTTCGGCCATCATCAACGGCACCGACGACCTGTTGGCACAGATGCGCGAGATGGGTATCGGCATATGGCCTACTGGCGGAGAGACTGCCGACGTGGGCGACCTGGTGCGCACAATCATCGTTGATTCCACAGTGACCTGCCGCATGAAGCGCAGCGACGTAATCAACAATGCCAACATCCGCCCGGGCGACGTTATCGTAGGTCTGGCATCATTCGGCAAGGCAACATACGAGACTGAATACAACGGAGGAATGGGAAGCAACGGACTGACAAGCGCGCGCCACGACGTGTTCTCGAAATATCTCGCAGAGAAATACCCGGAGAGCTACGACCACGCCGTGCCGGAGGAACTGGTTTACAGCGGTGCCAAGAGATTAGACGACGAAGTGGAGGGCAGTCCGGTAAATGCAGGCAAGCTGGTCCTCTCGCCTACCCGCACATACGCTCCGGTAATAAAGAAGCTGCTCGACGAACTGCGCCCGGAGATTCACGGAATGGTGCACTGCACGGGCGGAGCACAGACAAAGGTTTTGCACTTCGTAAACGAGAACTGCCGCGTGATAAAAGACAACATGTTCCCTGTGCCGCCATTGTTCAAGACAATCCAGGAGCAGAGCGGAACTGACTGGAAGGAGATGTACAAGGTGTTCAACATGGGCCACAGAATGGAAATCTACGTGCGTCCTGAGGTTGCCGAAAAGGTAATGGAGATAAGCAAGAGCTTCAATATCGACGCACAGATTGTGGGCCACATCGAGGAAGGAGAACGCAGCCTGACAATCAAGTCGGAGTTCGGAACATTTGAATATTAATTCATTGTCATGTTTGTCTCAGTCATGCTGTCGGCAAACAAGCAGACTAACGAACAAGGAAGATTAATCAACACGGCAGTCTGTTGGGACACACCAACCTGACTGTCAATCAATCACGATAAACAAAATGCCAGATAACAACAGTATATTAGAGAAGCTGAATGGTCTTGAAAGCAGATACGAAGAAGTGTCGACACTCATCACCGACCCTAACGTAATCGCCGACCAGCAGCGATATGTTAAACTGACAAAGGAATACAAGGACCTGGGCGACATCATGGACGCCCGCAAGAGATACATCAACTGCCTGAACTCCATCAAGGAGGCAAAGGACATCCTCGCAAACGAGAGCGACCCCGACCTGAAGGAGATGGCAAGGGAGGAACTACAGACCAACGAGGAGATGCAGCCAAAGATTGAGGAGGAGATAAAGATGGCCCTCGTGCCAAAAGACCCGGAAGACGCCAAGAACGTGCAGATGGAAATCCGTGCCGGTGCCGGCGGCGACGAGGCGGCTCTCTTTGCCGGAGACCTATTTGCCATGTATAAGAGATTCTGCGAATCCAAGGGATGGAACGTCTCCGTGACAAGCGTAAGCGAGGGAGCGGTAGGCGGATACAAGGAAATCGACTTCGCCGTAAGCGGCGACAGCGTATACGGCACTCTGAAATATGAATCGGGAGTGCACCGCGTGCAGCGCGTGCCTGCAACCGAAACACAGGGCAGGATGCACACCTCGGCAGCTACGGTTGCCGTTCTGCCTGAGGCTGACAAATTCGAAGTGAACATCAACGAAGGCGACATCAAATGGGACACCTTCCGAAGCAGCGGCGCCGGCGGACAGAATGTGAACAAGGTGGAGTCGGGAGTGCGTCTGCGCTACCCGTGGAAGAACCCGAACACGGGAGAGGTGGAGGAAATCCTCATAGAGTGTACGGAAACCCGAGACCAGCCGAAGAACAAGGAGCGCGCACTCTCAAGGCTGCGTACCTTCATCTACGACCGCGAGCATCAGAAATACATTGACGACATCGCCAACCGCCGAAAGACCCTCGTTTCTACCGGAGACCGTTCGGCAAAGATACGTACGTACAACTTCCCGCAGGGCCGTGTGACCGACCACCGCATCGGCTACACCACACACGACCTTACAGGCTTCCTCGGCGGAGACATCCAGGACATGATCGATGCACTCACCGTGGCTGAGAATGCCGAGAGAATGAAAGAAAACGAACTTTAATCCTTGATCAATAACAGATTATGAACAGACAAGAACTCGTAAAACAGATTTTTGACAAGAAGACTTTCCTCTGTGTAGGTCTTGATACAGACATCAAGAAGATTCCTAAGCATCTGCTAAAAGAGGAAGACCCGATCTTCAGTTTCAACAAGGCCATTATCGATGCAACAGCCAAGTATTGCGTGGCATACAAGCCGAACCTCGCCTTCTACGAGAGCATGGGAGTGAAGGGACTCATCTCTTTCGAAAAGACAATAAACTATATCAAGGGCGTTTGTCCGAACCATTTCACCATAGCTGACGCCAAGCGCGGCGACATCGGAAACACATCGTGTATGTATGCCCGTACATTCTTCGAGGAATACAATCTCGACTCCCTCACGGTTGCCCCCTACATGGGAGAGGACAGCGTAAGCCCGTTCCTGCAGTATGAAGGCAAATGGGTCATTCTGCTCGCACTGACAAGCAACAAGGGTTCCAATGACTTCCAGCTCACAGAGGACAAGGACGGCGAAAGACTATTCGAGAAAGTAATCCGCACATCACAGAAATGGGGCAACGAAGAGAACATGATGTATGTTGTAGGTGCCACACAGGGCAATATGTTCGAGGATATCCGCAACGTTGCACCAAACCACTTCCTCCTCGTGCCGGGTGTTGGCGCACAGGGCGGCAGCCTGCAGGAGGTTTGCAAATACGGCATGACCAAGGATTGCGGTCTGCTCGTGAACAGCAGTCGCGGCATCATCTATGCAAGCAACGGCAAGGACTTTGCCGACGTTGCTGCACAGAAGGCACAGGAACTGCAGAAGCAGATGGCTGAGGAACTGGAAAAGCTAAAGTAAAAAAAATAAGGCAAAAGGCAAAGCAGTAAAATAAAACAAAAGCCGAAGCCGGGATTTTGCCCTATCAAGGCAAATACAGTAAAAGCAAAAGGGTGAGACAGCAACGTTAAGTTCTGCCCCACCCTTTTGCTTTTACTGTATGGCCTTGAACTATATGAATACAGCCAGCGTCGCCTTACAGCAAATCCGATATAAAGCCATTCAAGTCTTACTCGATAATCCCTGCCTCTTTCCATAAAGAGGCGAGTTCAGTACAGTCCTTGTACGCCGTGTCATAATCCACATCGTATTCTCCAACAAGAAGCTCCGCCATATCTTCAACCGTAAACTCCTTGTCAGAAACCTCCTGCCACAGATAAGCCGAAGTCTCATTCATACTGATGATATTACTGAAATCAATATTCTCTTTCCCCTCAGCAATGATAATCTGTTCGCCACAGACATCCCTGAGATTGAATCCTTTTTTAGCCTTCATATCCTTTATATATTATTTATCAAAAATAAATTGTCAAGCATCTAACACACCAAGATGATCCTACAGTGAAACATCATGAGATCCCATGCTGAATATCAGATGATTCTGCGGTAGATGGCGAGCAGATAACGCCGAACAGGGAGCAGCAATGACCACACGAGAGAATATGCAATCCATTTCAGTCCGTTGGTCTTGTCCATTTTGTCCCTACCCTTACGATAGAAGCCGATAGCCTCTCCCTTTACGTCAGACATTCTGCAATGCTCCACATTAAGATTGCCGTCACCGCGCAACACCACTTCATCACCGTTTATCTTCACGATGCGATGGAGCACGAAATGCCCCTTTTCTATTTCCGCAAGCACGGGGGCACCAACCTTCGGGTTCTTGGCCTTCACAATCAGAGCCTTATCCCTGCCGTCCTCAAGAAACGGCCGCATACTGTAACCACGCAACAGCAATGTCACGGTATGTCCCTCGTCGAGCAATTTAATTATCTCCGGTATAAACTCGGAGTTGGAGAACTGCTTCTCCTTGATATTTATCTTTCCATTCTCCATATAGTCACAATCATTTCCTGGCAATCGCCTCATGGCATACTATCGCCGACTCTCTGTCGGGCAGACAATGCAGGTTGTAGACACCCGTCGTCTCTATAATCTTCGTCACCGTATCGCACACCGCATTGTAGATTCCCTTGTCCCATTTCATTGAAGAACACGACGGCAGCAATGAGGCGAAAGCCTCTATCGGACCAAGTCGTTCCACACTGTTAGCAGTGCTGCGGCAGATTCTCGTCACAGCCCCCAGCCTTGCCTTGACATTGCGGTAACACGGAGTCTTGCCGCTCCACGGCGAACCGTAGATGAAAGCTTCGCCGTCAATGATTCTCACAATAGGGTTATCGTCATTCATCAGGTCACAGCCCGGGATGTATTTCAGCCAATTGCTCACCTGCGTACTCTTGCCCGTACCGCTCTTGGCGATGAAGGCATAGCCATAGCCGTTCTGTCTCACAAGCGAGGCATGAACCAAGAGGCATTGCTTCATGCTTCCGGCAAAGGCAAAGACAAGCATCAAAGCATTGTTCAAGCCGAACTGCCGCATCTGGAAGCTTCCGTTGAGAGCGCAACGGCAGTCGGAAAAGCTCTTGTCCGCCTGCAACAGGCAACACTCCCCACCGAAGATATTCTTGATGATATACTGATATTCGCCGTCGGGGAAACGGTCAACCACGGTGTCCCCGTTTCCCGTATCAAATTTGCCTATACGTTCCCGGTTTTCCCGCCTCGGCTTCAGACTGTCGTCAACGGTAAGTCTGAAAAAAACATCATCGCAACACTCCTTTCCGTCAATCAGGAAAGGAGCGAGCGATGGAATAAGTTCTGTATTATTAATGCAGGAATCATAGAAGTTCACTTCTATGACAAAGTCTGCAATGCGATAAAACATGTATTGCCTTTTATATGAATATTACTGCGCCATAACGACGCGCTCATATCTGAAATCAGAGTCGCCAAGCGTCTTCACCGTGAGGTTGTTCTTCTTGACATACTTCAGCTTCAGCTGCTGCAGGGTCTTCTCCAGCTTGTTGCGGTTCGTCGAATTGAACGTGACACACGTACGGTTTGCATCCCCCTGATTCTGGAAATATCCTTTCAGCTGCAAGGAATACTCCTGCTTGTCAGAAAGAATCTTCGTCTTGCCCACAGTCGTAACTGAGTCAATGGCCTGTATTGACGTGAAATAGGCTGTGGAATCATTGAAGGACGTAGCAACTCCAAAGATGTACATCCTTTTCACCTTCTTTTCCTTTGCCGTTGCCGTCACTACCGAACACATTGCCACGACGAGCAGCAAAGCTGCAAAATACTTGTATAGCTTCATTCTATATTCTGTTCTTTTAAATTTAATCTCTCAAATAATCTATTATACTATCGCCCATGGTCAGCTACCGAGAAACGATTTCAGCATCTTGTTCTGTGTGCTGTTTCTCAATCTGCGTATTGCCTTCTCCTTAATCTGCCTTACCCTCTCGCGCGTCAGTCCGTATTCCGTACCGATTTCCTCAAGGGTCTTCTCCGGCTGGTCAATACCGAAGAAGGCTTCGATAACCTTACGCTCCCTATCGTTCAGAGTGAGCAGCGCACGCTTTATCTCATCCCTCAGCGACTCGAGCACGAGCGAATCGTCAGGGTCCGGAGAATCCCCGTTCGGCATAACATCAATCAGACTGCCGTCTTCGCCCTCCGTAAACGGGGCGTCCATGGAAACATGTCTGCCGTTGGCTTTCAGAGCCTCAGCAATCTTATCCTCCGGCAAATCCACCCTTTCGGCCAGTTCCCCGAGGCTTGCACGCCTCTCGTTCTCCTGCTCAAACTTGTTGAGCGCCTTGTTCACCTTATTCATCGACCCCACCTGGTTGAGCGGCAGTCTGACGATACGGCTCTGCTCGGCGATGGCCTGCAGAATGCTCTGGCGAATCCACCATACGGCATAGGATATGAACTTGAACCCGCGCGTCTCATCGAATTTCTCGGCAGCCTTAATCAGTCCTACGTTACCCTCGTTGATAAGGTCGGGCAAACTCAATCCCTGGTTCTGGTATTGCTTTGCCACAGAGACAACAAATCTCAAATTTGCCTTTGTCAAACGCTCCAAAGCCTTGCGGTCTCCCTTTCGTATGCGCTGAGCAAGTTCCACCTCCTCATCCACGCTAAGAAGTTCTTCGTGACCGATTTCCTGCAAGTATTTATCCAGCGACTGACTTTCGCGGTTAGTTATCGATTTTGTGATTTTCAGTTGTCTCATAGAATATAAAGTTTAAGCGATTTCTCGATGTTTCCGGCATAAAGCAACTGCTGTTTTCATGGTATTTTTCCCATTGCAACGGCAACTGCATATTATACCAATTGCAAATCTACATAAAATAATTGTTTCTTGCAACAAAAAAGTGCATAATTTAAACTTATTGTAAGAATTTACAGACAATCCGGCCTCATTGCCTGGATATTTGACAAAAAGAGGTCTCAAGCCGCCCCCGCATTATGCGGAGCTGCAACTTGAGACCTCAGCCCTATAAACTTCAATTACATTATGCCATGCCGGCAGCCTCGAACCGCTGTCCGGACATCTTTTACATTATTTTTCGAGCGTCACGGCGAAGTAAGCCTTCTTGCCCGTAGGAGAAATTCCCTTCAGATAAAGCACAGGATCCTTGCTTGTTGAAGCCTCCTTTACAACCTTCTGCAAGTCGTTGATAGTCTTCATCGGCGTGTCGTTTGCCTGCAGGATGATGAAGCCTTTGTATACGGCAGCATCCTTCATTGCGCCATTGCCGATCTTCGTCACCATGAGTCCGTAAGAGATGTTCATATCCTTCTTCTCCTGGTCGTTTACCGGACGGAATGTTCCGCCGAGCACATCAAGGTCGGCATCCTTCACGATGTTCGTATTGCCCTGTTCGTTCTTCAGCGTCAGCACTGCTGTCTTCTTGGCCTTCTTGCGCAGATAGGTTACAGTAACCTTGTCGCCAGGACGCTTGTTCACGAGATACTCCTGCAGCTCGCTCATCTTCACCACTTTCTTGCCGTCTACGGCTGTAATCACGTCGCCTTCCTTCATGTCGGCCTCTGCGGCAGAACCGCCGTCTTCAACCTTTGCGATGTAGATTCCCTCCATCGTGCCGAGGTCTACGTCCTTGCCCTGCTCCTTCTGCTGGTCGAAATAGTTGTTCACATTGATGCCCTGGATTCCGAGCAGACCACGCTGCACCACTCCGTATTTCTTCAAATCGGCCACCACTTTGTTCATGATTGTCGTTGGGATTGCGAATCCGTAGCCGCTGTAGCTTCCTGTCTGTGAATACAGCATTGCATTGATTCCAACAAGCTCGCCGCGGGTATTAACCAACGCACCGCCCGAGTTACCCGAATTGATTGCCGCATCGGTCTGGATGAACGACTCGATACCGTTTGCTCCGAGCGAACGTGCCTTTGCGCTTACGATACCGGCTGTCACTGTGGAGTTGAGGTTGAACGGATTGCCCACTGCGAGCACCCACTCTCCCACTTTCAGCTTGTCGCTGTCTCCGATAGGCAGGGCCGGCAGATTGCTTGCGCTGATTTTGATAAGAGCCAGGTCGGTGGTCTTGTCTGTTCCTATAATACGTGCGGAATATTCCTTGTTGTCATTGAGTGTGACGGTGAGCTCGTCTGCACCTTCCACCACGTGGTTGTTCGTCACGATATATCCGTCTGTCGAAATGATGACACCGGATCCGGCTCCTTCCCTCTTCGGAGTCTGCACCTTGCGCTTCTGTCTGCCGCCATTGCCGCTGTTAGGATTGCCGAAGAATCCGAACGGGTCGAAGAAATCACCGAACGGGTCAGACTGCACGTCAACGGTCTGCACCTTGCTGTTCTGCAGGAATTTGATATGCACTACAGAGGGCAGAGCCTTCTCTGCTGCATAGGTAAGATCTACCGGCTGACCCGGCACGGCGGCAACACTTGCCACAGTAAACATTGGTGTCGCAACGGTCAGTGTCATTGCGGCTACTGCCATTGCCATTCGATTAGAAAAATTTCTCATGTCTAATATCTTTATGTTTTATTTCCTATATTTTGCTGCATCCCGCGGCTTCCGTTTCTCGTCGGCATCTGCCATGACGTCAAGCCATTGCTACTTTTCGGGGTGCAAATATAGGCGCAAAGAATGTTAATCGGCCATTTTGTCAGTGATATTTCTTCTCTTTTAACACTCATTCTGTAAGCATTAACGGCTCTTAGCTTGCAGACTGCAGTTTTTTACTTTTATTTAATCCACCATTTAACCCAATCGGTCATTAGGACATATAATGTGTCTTTTTATGACTGCTTGCAGTCTTTTGTTTTTACAAGATACAAAACCACTCTTCTAAAAGACAAAATCCGAGCAAGCCCGGATGACCTATTCGGGTTAAGAATTCTGACTCTGGTAAAACAGACATACGACTGTTATGCAATAATCTGCCCTTCATGGGGCGCGAAACATCGCTTTTCCGGTCGTCTCACTATAGTCAGAAATGTTTTTCACTATAGTCAAAAATGTTTTTCACTATTGTGAGACGACCGATGAAGCAGCCGTTGCCGACCCATGAAGCAGCCGCTCTATCCGTACTTTCTTCCGTCATTACTCCATGAATGTCTCCATGAACTGCCCCTGGCGAAGCAGTCCGTAACTGCCGCCCATGCAGCTCTGCTCGTCATACGCCTGCACGCCGTCGGGTTCTATCCCTGGATAATGGATGAGAAACGGCACAGGGTCATTCACGTGGGTGCGCATCTCCACCGGCGTGGGATGGTCCGGCATCACGGCGATGCTGACGGGTTCCGCCCATGTCTTCACCTCATTGTATATAGGCCCCACGATACGGCGGTCAAAATCCTCTATCGTCTTGATTTTCAACCTCAGGTCACCGTCATGTCCGGCTTCGTCGCTCGCATCCACATGCAGGAAAACGAAGTCGTCGGTGCGCAGGGCTTCGATTGCCGCCTGCGCCTTTCCTTCATAATCCGTGTCGGCCAGTCCGGTGGCACCCTCCACTATGATGTTTCTCAATCCTGCATAGCGCCCGATGCCGCGGATGAGGTCTACGGCCGTTATCACCGCCCCACGCCTTATCTGCGGATACATCTCCGCCATGGTCTGCATCGACGGACGGTAGCCGCCGCCCCATGGCCAGATGGAGTTCGCCATGTCTTCGCCCAGGGCGCGGCGCTCCCCATTGAGCGGATGACCGGCAAGCAACTGCTGCGACTCTTCTGTCAGCCGGTTTATCAGGTCGGCAGTCTCCTGGGGCGACTTTCTCTTGTGCCTTCTGCCTTCGGCATCTATGTAATACTTTCCTTCGGCATCTGCCTCGAAGTCATAGCCGGTCTCGGCCCTTGCCTTCAGTTTTCTCAATTCATCATTGAGGTGGTCGTGTGGCGGAGCGCACTCCACGTGCTTGTTTCCACCTTTTATTATAAGCAGATGTCGGTATTGTATTCCCTTGACGAAATGAACGTCGGCACCGCCCAACTTCTCTTCGAGCCAGTCTGTCAGCCGTCGGCCCTCGTCCGTAGCGAGATGGCCGCCGTGGTGGTTCTTTATCCTGCCGCCTTCCATACTGATGATATTGCAGCGCATGGCCAGGTCGCCCTGCTGAAGATTGTAGCCGATACCCGCCGCTTCAAGGGGGCCGCGCCCTTCATACACCTTGTGCTGGTCGTAACCGAGGATGCTGCTGTTTGCCACCTCACTGCCGGGCAGGAACCCGTCGGGCACGGTAATCAGTCTGCCGCAGCGTCCCTGTCTCGCCAGCATATCCATGTATGGGGTGTCGGCATACTGCAACGGGGTCTTTCCACCGAGCCTTTCCACCCGGTGGTCTGCCATTCCGTCACCCAAGATTATTATGTGCTTCATACCTTAATCTGTTCTTTTTTGCAGTCTGCCGACAAATCCGCCTATATATTGGCAATCGACATTATATTGGCGAAGACTCCTGCTGCCGTCACTCCCGCGCCGGCGCCATATCCCTGTATCTGCATAGGGTATTCACGATAGCGCTCGGTGGTGAGCAACACGATATTGTTCGACCCCTCAAGCATATAGAACGGATGGTGCTGCCCAACGGCCTCAAGCTGTACGCTCGTCTTGCCGTGGTCCATCTTCGCCACGAAGCGCCAGCGCTTGTTTTCCTTTTCCAGTTCCCTGCGTTTCTCCTCAAAGCCGGCATCCAGCGAGGGCAGGTTCTTCCAGAATCCGTCTATAGTCCCCCCGAAGAATCCGTCGGGGATAAAGAGGTTCTTCTCCACATCCTCCTGCTCCACGGCGTATCCCGCTTCGCGCGTCAGTATGACGAGCTTCCTTATCACGTCCTTCCCGCTCAGGTCGATGCGCGGGTCGGGTTCGCTGTAACCCTGTTCCTTGGCGCGCCTTACGGTTTCCGAGAACGGCACCTCTGCCGATATCTCATTGAATATGAAATTAAGCGTCCCGCTCAACACGGCCTCTATCTTCAATATCTTGTCGCCCGAATTACACAGGTCCTTTATCGTACCGATGATTGGCAGTCCGGCACCCACATTCGTCTCATAGAGGAACTTCACTCCACGCTGCAGCGCCGTGTCCTTCAGACGGCGGTAGCTGGCGTAGTCGCCCGATGCCGCCACCTTGTTTGCCGCCACCACCGACACGTTGTGGTCTATCAGTTCCTGATACATAGACGCCACATCGCTGCTCGCCGTACAGTCCACAAACACGCTGTTGAAGATGTTCATCCCTATTATTCCGGCCTTAAGCCGCTGCGTGTCGCTCGGTTCCGACCGGTCGAGCAGTTCGCGGTAGTTGTCCAGACAGATGCCGTTGCGGTCGAACACCGCCTTATGGCTCGATGCCACACCCACCACGTTGAGCTTCAGCCTCTGCTTCTCCATCAGCTCCGGCTGCTGCGTCTTTATCTGTTCAAGCAGGTTGCCGCCCACCGTTCCGATGCCGCAGACGAAGAGATTGAGCACCTTGTATTCGCTGAGGAAGAACGAGTCGTGTATCACGTTGAGCGCCTTCCTCAAGTATTCTGCATTCACCACAAACGAGATGTTGGTCTCCGAAGCTCCCTGCGCAAGGGCTATCACGCTGATACCGCTCCTGCCCAGCGTGCCGAAGAGTTTTCCGGCCACGCCCGGCGTATGCTTCATGTTCTCTCCCACGATGGCTATCGTGGCGAGTCCGCTCTCGGCGTGCATGGGGAACATGGCTCCCGTCTCTATCTCCTTGGCAAACTCACGGTTGAGCACGTCCACTGCCTCTCCGGCATCCACATCGCGTACACCTATCGAAGTGGAGTTCTCTGATGACGCCTGAGAAACGAGGAATACGGAGATACCGTTGTCGGCAAGCGCCGTGAATATCCTGCGGTTTACTCCGATTACACCCACCATCGATAGTCCGGTCACGGTAATCAGCGTGGTCCCCTTGATGCTCGAGATTCCCTTGATGGGTTTGTCGGTGGCTTCTACGTGTTTCTTTATCGTAGTGCCCGGGGCTTCCGGGTTGAAGGTGTTCTTCACCTTTATCGGGATGTCCTTCACGCATACGGGATATATCGTAGGCGGATAAACCACCTTCGCCCCGAAGTTGCACAGCTCCATGGCCTCCACGTAGCTCAGTTCGTTGATGGTGTATGCAGCAGGAATCACCTTCGGGTCGGCAGTCATGAATCCGTCCACATCGGTCCATATCTCCAGCACGTCGGCGTCGATTGCCGCTGCTATGAGGGATGCCGTGTAGTCGCTTCCTCCTCGGCCCAGATTCGTTATCTCGCCGCTGTCGCGGTCGGCACTGATGAACCCTGGCACTACGGCGCGCCTTACTCCTGTGGAGAACGTCTCCCTGATCAGCTTCATCGTCAGTTCGCTGTCGAGCACGTCCCTGCCGCGCTTCTTCTGCGTCTTGATGAAGTCCCTCGAATTGTATCTCCGCGCGTCGTCCACGAGCGTCGCCACAATATGACTGCTCAGCCGTTCGCCGTAGCTCACGATTGCCGCCAGTATCTTCTCGCTCAGGTCGTGGATGAGATACACGCCATAATATATCGAGCGCAGCTCCTCGAAGAGGTTGTCCACCACACTCGTAAGGTTTCCGCGTTTCCCGCTGTCGCCTATCACGGCGTCTATCATATCGTGATGGCGCTTCATCATGGCCTCAAACTCCTGTCTGTATCCTTCGTCGCCTGCGGCTGCCTGTCGCGCCGTACTGATGAGTTTGTCCGTTATCCCGCCAAGGGCGCTCACCACTACAACCAGCGGCTCTTGCTGGCTTTCCACAATCCGCTTCAGACTCAATATGCTGTCTACGCTTCCTACCGATGTCCCCCCGAATTTCAATACCTTCATATACTTTGTTTTAGTCTGTCTCCCAGCCTACGGTATACCGGCAGACGATATCATCCGCCCGCCGTTCCGGCAACTGCACGCAAGCTCATGCGCATGCAAAAAAAAATCAATCATTAATTATAAGGTGCAAAAATAACAATTATTGCGAAGCTATACAACTATTATTGTAACCTTAATTCCGCAACACTATAGTTTAACATTATTTATAAGTGCCTGAGCAAC
>USSF01000006.1 GCA_900557405.1 uncultured Prevotella sp. | reverse complement strand
AAGAGTTCATTCTTCGTTCTATTATAGCAAGACTTATCCATGAGGGTATGAGGGTAGTGTGAGGGTAAAAAAACTACCCTCACACTTACCCTCACACTCTTTGTTGCTGTCTGTCAGTCTGTTACGGCAAAAAGTGAGGGTGTGAGGGTAGAAAGACAAAAACTTTTTTTCTCAAATAAAATCACCGGAATACCAGCTCTCTGGGTACAAAGACAAATTATGACAACCTTGACAGACAGAAGAAAGCCGTTTATGGCAAACGCTTTCTTTGTCTGACAAGCATAACCGATATGATGAAAAGTTTATGCTCTTTTATTCTCACATCCTCAATATTCCACTTTATGTTGTTTCATAATGGCAAAATCCTCTCTCTTTAGTCCGATCTTTTCCAGCGTCATCGGTTCATTGTGGTCGTTGAGATATCGGCGGGGGGCGGAGTGGAGCTTTTGGCTCGCCACATTGAGCGAGTCGGCGAGGTATGGAGTGCGGATTCCGGCGATGCCGAGCATGGAATGGAAGAATGAGGCGCTGCTTGCCACGGGTTTGTTGCGGTTTAGGCGCATCGTGGGCAGCTTGTCGGGGAAGATGGCATTGTATCTCTCTGAAGTCCACACGAGGAACGGCACGTGAAGCTCGTAGTACGACGGGCAGGGCGAGGCGTGGAGGAACAGTTTGCGACTGTCGTCGAAGATGTTCTCGCCATGGTCTGACGTGTATAGCATCGCAGCCACACAGCCGTTCCGGCGCAGCGTGTTGATGATGTTGCCGAGGAAGGCATCGGTGTATCGGATGGTGTTGTCGTAGGCATTGATGAGCTGGCTCCGGTTGGAGGCTTTCGCTTCCGTGGCATCATCCGGACGGAAGAATGCTGCAGAGCGAGGGTAGCGGTCGCGGTAGTTGAAGTGGGAGCCGTAGGAGTGGAGCACGATGAATTCCTTCTGCCGCTTCCTGGCCAGTATGGCGGAGAGCATCTTCTGCATCTCCGTGTCGGGCGTGTTCCTGCCTTCTCCGGAGTCCTGCTTGATGAATTTCCAGTCGTCTGCCTCTTTGCCGAAGAAGTCGATGAACGAATGGTTGGGCAGCTGGTTGGAGATGAATGTAGTGTGGAATCCGGCTTCCTTGAATGCCTGGATGATGCCTTTCTCGCGGTAGATGCGGTTGTAGTCCACGGCTGATGCTGCCGACATGAGCATCGGCACGCTCTTGTGGGTGGTATTCGACTGCGACATCACGTTGGTGAACGCCACGAGGTCCGCCTCCTTTGCCAGCAGCGGAGTGGTGGGGCGGCGGTAGCCGTAGAGCTGGAATTCGCAGGCGCGCGCCGTCTCGCCGATTATCATCACGTACACCTGGCGCACGCTGTCGGCCACGGTGGGCGAGGCGTGGAACTTGAAGTCCTTCGAGGTTTCGGCGTAGTGTTCCGTCTGGTATGTGCGCTCGCCCGCCAATACCATATTATATAATACGTTGGCAGGATAGAGGTCTGTTTCGGCGCGGTAGTCCTTGTCGGAGATATAGCTCGTGGCAAGACTTATTATGCCCAATGCCATGATGCTCGTTCCGGTCAGCCGCTGGTTGTGGATGAAAGGCTTGGGCAGCGTCTCCCTGCCGATAGCCGACATCACTCCGAGACCGAGCACGGGCAGATATATGACGAACACGCCTATCACGGCCGGCAGCAGGTTGTCGAGCAGTTCCATTGCCTCGCCCGGGTTTGTGGTGACGAGGTTGAGGAACATGTCCACCGCTATGATGTTCCTGCCGAAGAGATAGAGCAGCACGAGCTGGAATGCCGCAAGGAAGATGAAGAAGAACAGCCACCATATCATCTTGCCCGGCTTCCGCGTGAGCGTCATCAGCAGCCAGTAGCAGCCCAGTGGCAGCAGCACGTTGGCGAGTGATGCCGTGACGGAGAGCCCGTCGGTGATGCAGAGCGCCGCGTTGGGGAGGATGAGGGTGATGAGGGTAATGAAGAAGAGGTGTTCCGGTTTCAGACACCAGTTGTATGCTTTCTTTATTATATTCATGTATGTCTTGTTCTGTTAGAATGCTTCGTTGATATTGAAGAGGAAGGTGGACTGCCCTTTCTTGCCGAATCCGTAGTCGAGGCGCACGTTCACGTTCTTCTTGAATTCCCATCTGTAGCCGATGCCGTAGTTGGGCAAGGTATGGGCCATCCGTAGGTTGCTGAACTTGTCGAACACGTTTCCGGCGCCGATCCATGCCGTCAGGCTGTTTCTCTTCCAGATGTGCTGTCGCAGCTCTATCTGTGCCTCTATCTTGTGCTTGTCGCGATAGCGCCCCTCGTAGTATCCGCGCATGGAGTAGGAACCGCCCAGTTCCGCCATCATGCTCCATGAGGGGTGACCGAAGTTCATCTCCGTCCTGAAGTCGCCTGCTATCACAGCTCCCTTCCATAGCCTGATGTATCCGTCGGCCTGGAACGAAGTGGAGCTGAAGGCACACTTGTTTCCGAGGAAGCGCGGACGGAATATCTGCATGAGGTTCAGGTATACGCCCTTGTGGGGATATGTCATCACGTCGCGCGTATCGAACTGGAAGGTGAATCCTGCGCCCACGTTCCATGTCTCGGTCCTCATGCCGTTGAGCAGTTCGATGCGCTCAATGTCGCGTGCACGGGTGTAGTCAAACGCCACGGTGGGGCCGAGATACAGTCCCTCGGTGAGCCGCCATAGCCAGCTTGTCTTCATCTCCGCCTGCCAGTCCTTCAGCTTGCTCTCGTTGCTGTCGTCGTCGCCCTTGTCGAATCCGATGCCCCAGAACTTGCTCGGGAAGTCGTAGAAGTAGAGCGTGTATATCAGTCGGTATCTGTCTCTCGGCGCAATATGCGTGCCCCGTATGCCGAGCATGTAGAAGCCCACGGTGGAAACGTCGCCGAAGAGCGCCACATGGGATGGCATCGACAGACTGTCGGCGAGCGAGGAATGGTAGAGACCCTCGGCCACGAGACCCAGTCCGAGCTTCGTGTCGCTGGCGTAATGCGGTCCGCCGATTACGCTGAAGTCGAAGCGTTTCTTTTTCTTGTTCTTGTTGGCATCGTTGAAGTATGCCAGGAATCTGGATATCAGTCCCTTTCTGTGTGGAGCGGATGCGGAGTCGCCCGGCATCGGGGCAATGGCCGTGGAATCCTCTGACGTCTGGCAACAGGTGGCCGGAAGACGGTCGGATGCCGGCTTGGCTGATATTGCGGCGGCTTGCAGGAGCAGCATTACGGCTGCCAGCGCCATCCGTGGGAGTCTTTTCATTTATTCAGGATTGCGGATATGGTTCTTTGTTATTGAGTGAGAGAGGGCTATCGGGGGAAATCAGTATACCAGTCCCACGTTGTCCACCCAGAATGTGTTGCCTGGAGTGCCGATGTAGGCTCCGCCGTGGCTTGATGAGAACTGCAGTACGAGGTGTGTCGGTGTTTCGTCGGCATCGGCCCATCCCGTTTCTTTTACTATTACGCTCTTTCCCTTGCTGTTGCGGGCATAGTCACAATGGCGCAGACCCATCGTGGCGGCGTTGTAGTGAGGGTTGTGGCGTATGTCGCCGTAGAGAATCTCGTAGGTGGCACCGTTTACCCATCCTGCCGTTGACTTGCCGTATTTCACCACGAGCGTTCCCACGCGCCTCGCCGTGATATTGCCCTTGGCGTCCTCATGGCGTTTCTGCAGATAGAGCACGGTGATGCAGTAGTCTTGTCCGGGAACGGTGGTCTTGCCGCTGAAGCCCGTCTCCTTGATACGGTTCTTCGTGCCGGGCACGGCCACCTTGTAGTCGTATCTCAATGCCTTCGGACGCTTGTTGAAGCGTATTCCCCAGTTCATGTTCTTAGGGCCGTCCTTAGTTCCGGTGATAGGTTCCTTCATGTCGCCGAGATAGATGGATCCGGCAGCGAGCACCTTGATGTTCACTATTCCGAGTGCCTTGCAGGTCTCGATGTGTGTGGTCATCTTGGCGCAGTGGCCGTGACCGGGGTGAACATCGCGGTATACAGAGTTGTTTGTCTTCACGATTCCCATCACCTTGGCCATCACGTTGGACGAGCCCCATGGCGACCCGCCCATGTTCTTGTATGGCGTGTTGCCGTTGATTGTGGTGGAAGGGCCGATGGCGTATATCGTCTTTGTCTTGCCGCCGATGATGGCAGACTCCTTTATGTTTCTCACTACCCAATGGTCCATATTGCCATAGGCGATAGGTTCGAACTTCTGAGCATGGGAGCAGACGGCTGCTGTCGCCAGTAGCATCGGGGCTGCTATTTTCCTTAATAATTTCATTTCCATTAATCTTGAGTTAAAATAATGCTGCAAAAATACGACTTATGTCTTGATAAATCATCTATTAAGTAGCAGAAAAAATGTTCAAAAAGTCCTATTTTAGCATTATTTCAACATATATGTGCTGTGTTTCAGACTATGACGTTTAATTTTTGAGTCAATGCCGTTATCCTTTTGTCTGAATCAAGAGCATGAATAAAACAAAACCCCGCACGGATAAAGGGTATCGGTGCGGGGTATCGGATATATGAGGGAAGACTTTATTTCGCTATTTTCTTTCCGTCCACGATGTAGAGTCCGTGGGGGAGTCCGGCCAGGGCTTCCTGTACTGTGGCGTGGCGTGGGAAGCGGCGCAGGGTGGTGCCGTCGATAGCCATGACACGGGTGGGAAGGGATGTGGCGGAGGCATCGGCCGTGGTGTTCTTGATGCCGCTGGCGTATTGGTCGGTGACGTTGGCGAAGAGATGCTTGCCGTTGTTCATTGTGGGCAGAATCTCGATGAATGTGTCGGCATTGATGCCGGCAACGTCTACGGTCTGCGACGAACCGTTGTCTGTGCAGAATACGAAGCTGACGAAGTCCGTCTGCGAGTTCATGGTATGGCTTACGGTGTGCCATGTCTTTCCACCGATAACGGTGGTGGCGGTCATAGCGTCGCCGGGCCATTTGGTGTTGATAGGTGTGTGGGTTCCGTCGCCGCCCCACGACCATGAGTTGATGCTTGTCCATCCGGCCTGGTCGGCGTTGACGTATACCGTGATGGCGTGTGCCTTGAACTCCTTGATGCTGTAATGGCGCTCAACGGGACTGCCCACCTTACCGTCGGAAGTCAGCAGGGCAGCCTTCAGCGTGTGGTCACCCTCGCCGAGAGAGATTGCAGAACCGTCGGCCAGCTGCGTGCTGTTTGCCGTAGGCGCAGAGCCGTCGAGGGTGTATACGATGCGTGCGCCGCTGTCCTTTGATATTGCGCGGAGCGTGATGCTGCATGTATTGACATATTCGCCGGAAGGGAGCGACGGCATTACGGTTTCGGCAGAGCGTTCCATCCAGTAGCGCCAATGGTAGCCCTCGGCGGCAACTGCCCATGTGGAGCCGTCGGCAGCATAGGATGAGGCGGCAGGCCCCACGGCGGCAAGCAGTCTGGCGTTTGTTCCGGTGGTGCGGAACACGTAGCGGTCGGCACGCGATTCGAGCCTTGCCCATTCGCTCTCGGAATTGATGCCAGCGAGATTGCGCAGAAGAATCATGTTCTTTATGTCGGACTTGCAGTCGGTCCAGTGTTTGTAGAAGACGCACGGAGTGCCGGGCATCGCCATGATGAAGGCGTTGGCGGCGAGTGTGTCTTTCTTCAGCGGGTCTTGGTTGGCATTCTGGCGCTTCTCCGTGTCGTGGTTCTCCACGAAGGTCACGGCATAGCGGCAGTATGACTTGCTGTCTGCCAGTCCGCCGTAGTATACGGGCAGTGCCCAGTTGCCGTTGTTGGCGGCGTTGCGTAGCACGTTGCGTGCAGGGAAGTCGAAGGCGGCGCTCTGTATCTGTCCGTCCACGGCAGTGCCTTCAAGCCAGTTTGTCAGCTTCTGCTTGTCGTAGTCGAAGTATTCGCCTACGGAGAAGCGCGGCTTTGCGGCGGAGTTGTAGATGGCGGTGAACTTGGCGTCGTAGCCTTTCACCATGTCGTAGCGCACACCGGCATAGCCCAGGTCGTTGAGCAGGAAGGAAAGGTATGCCTTCACGCTCTGCTGCACATTCTGCGAGTTGTGGTTGAGGTCGCGGCAGCCGGAGAAATCATCGCCCGTGTCCTTGTTCGTGCTCAGCTGGTAGCCGTTGCCCTTCGCCCATGTGGCGGTTTTGCCCTGGTCGTCGTCGGCACAGATGTCGGAGGGCAGCAGCTGGTATGTGGTGCCGTTGTATGTTTCGGCAGGGAAATCCACCCAGTTGGTCAGCGTGTTGCGGTGGTTCACCACCACGTCGGCAATCGTGCCGATGCCTTTCCGGCTGAAGGTGTTAATCATGGAGCGCAGCTCCTGCTCCGTGCCGAACGAACTGTTGTGGTCGAACCAGTAGAGGTCGTCGTAGCCCATCGACAGATGACCGCAGTTGCCGCTTTGCGGCACCCATACGAGCTTGAAGTATTCTGACAGCTCGTCGGCTTGTTTCTCGAGGTTTCTCCATGTAGTTGTATTGTAGCTGTCCCAGTAGAAACCTTGCAGCATAACCCCTTGGTAGGCTGCTGGCCATCCCTGTGCCATCAGCATGGACGACAGGGCGATGGCTGCAATTGATGTCAGTAGTTTCTTTTTCATATTATTTTTGTCTTTATTATATATAATAAGGTGGAATGCTTATTGTCCGATTTCCAGAATCATCGTGGCGCGCGGCTGCAGTGTCACGTCCTTTGTCAGGTCGATGTTCCTTCCCGTCAGTATGTTCTTTGCCGTTGTCGTGGATTTAATGATTTCAGCGTAGCGTGCCACCTGCATCTTCTTCTGATGGCTCGTTCCGTTGAGCACCGTCAGTATTGCCTTTCCGTTGAGCGAGCGTGCCACCACGTATACTCCGTCTACGGGAATGAACTGCGTCTGCTTGCCCTTCGTTATCAGTTCGTTGCCCTGGCGCCAGTGGAGCAGTCGGCTGAGCCATGAGAACATCTGGTTCTCCTCCTTCGTGCGTCCTTCCTTTGTGAAGGCGTTGTGCTTGTCGCCGGGGAATCCGCCCGGAAAATCGCGGCGCACGTGGCCGTCGGTTATTTGCTTCGTGCCGTTCATCAGCACCTCCGTGCCGTAGTAGAGCTGCGGAATGCGGTTCATCGTGAGCAGCAGGGCGAGCGACTGCTTCAGTGCGAGCGTGTCCTGTCCGTTGCCGAGGAAGCGGTCGGTGTCGTGGTTCTCGATGAATGCCATCACGTGTGACGGGTCTTTATAGAGATAGTCGTAGCATAGCGAGTTGTAGATGCGGTTGAATCCGTTCCACCATCCGTCGGTTTCCTCGTTCTTCGCAAGGTTCACGCGATCGTAGAAGGCAAAGTCCATCACCGTTTTCAGATAAGAGTTCTGGTCGCTGAGCTTCGAGTCCTTCTGCCATGCGGCGGTATAGGCTGGTTCCGTAACCCATGTCTCGCCCACGGTGTTGAAGTTGGGGTATTCTTCGTCGAGCACCTCCATCCAGTGTGCCATGGCCGTGCGGTCGGCGTATGGATATGTGTCCATGCGGATGCCGTCGATTCCGGCCGTCTCGATCCACCACTCACTGTTCTGGATGAGGTAGGTCATGAGATGATGGTTGCGTTGGTTCAGGTCGGGCATCGTGGGCACGAACCATCCGTCCACGGTCTCCTTCATGTCCACCTGGCTTGCGTACGGGTCGAGCACGGGTGTCAGCTTGTAGCTCGTCTGCAGGTATTTGTCGTTCACCGTGGCTGCGCCGTCGATGGTGTTCGTCTTCTTGTTGCGTGCCTGGTTCTCGGGGTAGAGCCATTCGGGGTAGTTGAACCAGTCTTTCGTCGGCATGTCCTTCACCCACGGGTGGTCGAAGCCGCAGTGGTTGAATATCATGTCCATCACCACCTTCAGCCCTTTGGCGTGTGCCTCCTCGATGAGGGCAGAGTAGTCGTCGTTTGTGCCGAAGCGCGGGTCCACGCGGTAGTAGTTGGTAGTGGCATAGCCGTGGTAGGTGCTCTGTTTGCCGTTGTCGGGTGAGTTGTTTTCCAGAACTGGAGTGAACCACAGGGCAGTAACGCCCAGGTCGTTGAAATAGTCCAGGTGCTGGCGTATGCCGTTGATGTCGCCGCCGTGGCGCAGGCTCGGTTCGTTGCGGTTGATGGAGTAGGGGAGCATTCCTTTAATCTTGCTCTTGTCGGTGCCGGAGCTTGCGAAGCGGTCGGGCATGAGCATATAGAGCACGTCGGCATTGGTGAAGCCTTTGTGGTCTTCGCCGCGCATCTTCCTTGCCTTGAGGGCATACTTCACGGTCTGCTTCACGCCCTTGCCGCTGAATTTGAGGTTCATTGTACCGGGCTGCGCGTCTTTCACGTTCATGTATACGAGCAGATAGTTGGGGCTGTCGAGGCGTACCAGACTGTCTATCCTCACTCCGGGATAGTCGGTGGTGACGTCGGCTGTGCGTATGTCTTTGCCGTAGACCATCAGCTGCACCTGAGGGTTCTTCATGCCTACGAACCAGTCGGTGGGTTCGATGCGGTCAATCTTGTTTGCTGCGTTCATTGATATTGTTGCGCCCATCAGAAGGGCGAGTAGGGATGATTTTTTCATTGTCTTGTTTTTTTTTATAGGAGTAATTGGAGTAAGAGGTGGTGGAATATTAGTGGAGAATCATTGCCGTTTGCGGGGCGACGTGGATTCTCGTTCCGCTGAATGTCGCCAAGCCGCGGCTGTCCACCTTGCCGTCTTTCACCACAGCAGTGTATTCGCCTTCGGGCACGGAGATTTCCTCAACTTTCTTGTTGGAATTCAGAATAACGGTGATGTCCTTCCATGAGTCGCCGCCGGCATTGTCTTTCAGCCGGAAGGCAACCACGCCCTTCGGCGCATCAAGGAATTCGAGATGCCTGCGCACCATGTCGGCATCGCCCATGCGGAAGGCAGGGTGAGCCTTGCGGAGGGCAATCAGCCCACTGTAGTAGCTGAACACCTCGGGATACTTCTTCAGATTGTTCCAGTCGAGACGGTTGATGCTGTCGGGCGACTTGTAGCTGTTGTGTACGCCCTTCTTGTCGCGCAGCATTTCCTCGCCGCAGAGAATGAATGGCACGCCCTGAGAGGTGAGCACGGCCGTCTGTGCCAGGAGATCGAGACGGATAAGCTCGCCCTCATTGATTCCGGGGATGCTGGAGCGCAGACGGTCGGTGAGACACATGTCGTCGTGGCAGCTCACGTAGCTTATCATCTGTGCAGGAGAGTTTGTCCATGGCTCCTTGCTGTAGTTCACCTTCGTCATGTCAATCTGCGGATGACTGATGGCACCCACGATGCCGAACTTGATGCTCTCCTCCAGATTCTCCACTCCGGCAAGGAAGCCGCCTTTGTGGTTGTCGCTGAACGGACCGCGCAGCGCATCCCTCATGTCGTCGCAGAAGGCACCGATGCCGTTGAGCTGACGGGTGTTTGCCTTCATCGCAAGCTTCTCGGTGGGGTAGGCACAGCTGCCGGCACTCCATCCTTCGCCGTAGATATAAATCGACGGGTCAATCTTGTTGAGTTCCTTGCGTATGAGGTTCATCGTCTCGATGTCGTGAACGCCCATGAGGTCGAAGCGGAAGCCGTCGATATGGTATTCCTCAGCCCAATACTTGGCGCTTTCAATCATGTATTCCCTCATCTGGGGTTTCTCAGAAGCCGTCTCGTTGCCGCAGCCGGAGCCGTCGGAATATTTGCCGTCGGCGGTCTTGCGGTAGAAGTAGTCGGGGTTGATGCGCTGGAAGTTGCTGTTCTTGATGTCGAACGTATGGTTGTACACCACGTCGAGAATCACTCTTATTCCAGCCTTGTGCAGTGCTTGCACCATCTGCTTGAACTCCTTGATTCTTGTGGTCGGGAGATAGGGGTCGGTGGAATAGCTGCCCTCGGGCACATTGTAGTTCTTCGGGTCGTAGCCCCAGTTGTACTGCGGTGTGTCGAGGCGTGTCTCGTCAACCGAGGCATAGTCGAACGACGGCAGAATGTGTATGGCGTTCACGCCGAGCGACTTCAGATAGTCTGTCGCCTTGGGCTCTGTGAGCGCAAGGAACTTGCCCTTGTGCTGCAAGCCCGACGATGGGTCGATGGAGAAATCGCGGTGGTGGAACTCATAGATGATGAGGTCGCAGGGCGACTTCAATGGCGGACGCTTGTCTTGCAGCCAACCGTCGGGGTCGGTGCTGCGCATGTCTACTACGGCGGCACGGTTTCCGTTCACCCCCACAGCCTTGGCAAAGAGACCGGGGCATTCGCCGTTGCCGGTGTCGAAGGTGTAGAACTTGCCGCTTATGTCGCCTTTCACCTCAGCGCGCCACAGTCCGTCTTCCGCCTTCTTCATCCTGATGGTTTTTATGGCCTTGCCGTCTGTGCCGTTGTCGTAGAGGCGCAGGGTGGGTTTGTCGGGAGAGTTCAGTGTGAAGACTGTCTTGTCTTTGGCAAAGAGCATCTCGTTGAAGATGTCTTGTGCCGAAATAGCTTGGGGGAGGGCGGTGGTAAGCAATGTGGATAGGGTTATGGTGGAGAGTTTCATTGTTTTGTTTTTTTTATAGGAGTTATAAGGCCACAGGCCGTAATGAGGTCACAGGGAATAATGGAACCACAGGGGGAGTAGCCTGCCCCCTGTGGTACTGATTATTTGGCCATCAGCGAGATTGCGAATCCTCCGCCGCGGGCCTCCTTTATCTTCAGCACATCACCCTTCTTCACCGTGCGGTGTGTGATGCGGTAAGCCTTCGGGTTCTTCTCGTAGTCGGCATCGGGGGCATCCTGATAAATGGCACATTCGTATTTCCTGCCCTTGTCGAGGAAGTCGAGCTTCACTACTGCAGTGTGAGTCTCCTCGCCGGTCTTGCCGCCGACGAACCAGTTGTCGGTGCCTTTTGCCTTGCGTGCCACGGTGATATACTTCGCCGGTTCGGCTTCAAGATAGCGCGAATCGTCCCAGTCGCATGCCACATCGCGGATGAACTGGAAGGCATCGTCGTATTTCTCGTAGTGCTCTGGCAGGTCGGCAGCCATCTGCAGCGGACTGTACATCACGAGATAGAGCGAGAGCTGTCCGCAGAGCGTTGAATGCACGAAGCTCGGGTTGTCGCTCCATTCCGACAGTCGGGTTTCGAAGATGCCCGGCGTGTAGTCCATCGGTCCGCCCTGCAGACGGGTGAACGGCAGCATCACGGTGTGGTAAGGTACGCTTCCGCCGAAAGCCTCGTATTCCGTTCCGCGCGCACTCTCGTTGCCCACGAGGTTAGGCCATGTGCGGCAGATACCGGTTGGGCGCGTAGCTTCATGTGCGTTCACCATTATATGATGCTTGGCGGCCTCTTCCACCACGCGCTGATAATGGTTGTTCATCAGCTGGCTGTAGTGATACTCGCCGCGGGGGATGATGTCGCCCACGTAGCCGGTCTTCACGGCGTCGTAGCCATACTTGTTCATGAGGTTGAAAGCATCCTCCAGATGGCGCTCGTAGTTGATAGCCGAAGCCGAAGTCTCATGATGCATCATCAGCTTCACGCCCTTGGAGTGGGCATAGTCGTTGAGATACTTGATGTCGAAATCCGGATAAGGAGTGACGAAGTCGAACACGTCGAGCTTCTGGTGTCCGAACCAGTCCTCCCAACCGATGTTCCATCCTTCCACAAGCACCTCCTGCAATCCGTTCTTGGCAGCGAAGTCGATGTATCGCTTCACCTCCGATGTCGTTGCTCCGTGTGTTCCGTTGGGCTTGCACTTGCTGTAGTCTGTCTCGCCGAGGCGCACCGAAGGATAGTCGTTGGTATAGCTCCAGCTCTTGCTTCCCACAATCATGTTCCACCATACGCCGCAGTATTTCGTCGGGTGAATCCATGATGTGTCCTCAATCTTGCAGGGCTCGTTCAGATTGAGCGTCAGTTTGCACGAGAGCATGTCGCGGGCGTCATCGCTCACGAGCACTGTGCGCCACGGCGAGTTGAACGGTGTCTGTATGAATCCCTTCATTCCCACGGCATCCGGAGTGAGCCATGATTCGAATGTCAGGGTCTTCTCGTTGAGGTTCAGGTGCATCGTTGGATAGTCGAGGCACGCTGCCTCATGGATGTTGATATACAGTCCGTCGGCGGTCTTCATCTGGAGCGAAGTCTGCACTCCCGTGTCGGAGAACACGGTAGTGGACGAGTTGCTCTTGTATTTCTCGCGGTTGCGGCGGATGATGTCCTTGATGCCGGTGAGGGGCGTGATCTGGTATTCATACTCCTGCGTGTCGTAGTCGCCGGGAATCCAATACGCCGTATGGTTGCCGTTCATGGCAAACTGCGTGTGCTCCTCCTTGATGACAAAATAGTTCAGGTCGTCCTGCTGTGGAAATTCATAGCGCAGTCCCATGCCATAGTCATATACACGGAAACGGATGATGATGTTTCTGTTCGACGAAGGCTGGCTCAGGTCAACCTGCATCTCGTTGTAGTTGTTGCGTATCGTTGCCGTCTCTCCCCACACGGGGCGCCATGTCTCGTCGAAGCTCGTTATCTTATGGTCGGTTTCCTTGAATCCGTCCATGAGGTCGGTTTCCTTCATGCCTTTCGAGGCGTGCTTGTCCTTGGCGAGTTCCAGTCCGAGATGCGAAGGCTTGCATACGGTCTTTCCCTTGTAGGCCATCTCGTAAGTGGGCTGTCCGCTATCCGATAGCGAGAACTTTACCACGACGTTGCCATTAGGCGATGTAACTGTCTGCGCCGCTGCCCACATAGGTATCAGCGCCAATCCTATAAATGCTAATCTTTTCATACAATGATAGTAACTTCTTCCTTTATTCCCCTTTCCCAGTAATTGCCATGATTCCCCTCATTCCCTCCCTTTGGGAGGGCTAGGATGGGTTCTTTATCTCAACCTTACCAGTTCTTTTATGTTATCGTTATATTCCTTGTTGTTAATGAGTTCTTCAATGTTCACGTGCATGCGGTAGCGCCAGTAGTGGCGTGGGTTGGCTGGGATGTTGATGCGCTCGGCGTCGGCATCCGGCAAGCGAAGCTTCTCGTCGATGGCAAACCAGTCTTGCAGCGATAGGATGCAGAGCATCGACGGACAAGTGAGCTGGTTTGTGATGATTTCCTTTGCCAGCCATCCTGGCAGCGGATGAGGTGCCGCACCGCCGCGGCATAGCTGTGATGAATAGTAAATCTGGGTGCGGTCCCAGTCCTCGTCCCACCATTGGCGCAATGTCGGCATATCGTGTGTGGAGAGCGTGCAAACGCTTTTGTATGGGTTCTTCCATAGTTCACCGAACTTCACCTTCGGGTCCTTCGGCATCTGCTGCAGCTCCAGACTGAGGATGCGCAGTTCGTCCATCACCCATGCCACGCAATCCGGCACCATGCCGAGGTCTTCCGCACAGACGAGCATCCTTGTGGCCTGCACCAGCACGGGCAGTTTCTTCATAGCCTCACTGTACCAGAAGTTGTTGTTGCGACGGTAATAGTAGTCGTTGTATAGACGGTTGAACTTCTCCTTGTCGCTGTCCACAAGTGCCTCGTACATGAAGTTCAACTGTGCCGTAATCCTAGGATGGAACTTATTGCTGTCATTTATGTCTCGCACGAACAATACGTCGGCAGCGAGGGCATACAGTCCGTCGCGAATCCAGATGTCCGTGTCGGTGTCCTTTCCTGCAAAGGCAGCCTCAATCTTCCGCTCCGTGTCGTATTCAGGCTTCAGCGAGAAGATGTCGTCGTGTTCGTGGTTCAGGTATTTGCCTATGACCTCCTCGGCGTGTATGCCGAACACGCGGTATACCACCCAGCGGGCGATGAACGGCTTTGTGAACAGTTCCTCCTGGAAATGCAGTCCGTAGCCCTCAATCTCCTCGCGGGTCATGGCGATAGCAGGTGCGAACTGTCCGAGCAGTCCGTGGACACACGTTGTAGGGATGGCCCAGATGCGGAAGAAGCCCAACACGTGGTCTATGCGGTAGGCATCAAAGAATTTCGACATGTTCTGGAAACGGCGTATCCACCATTGGCATCCGTCGTCAATCATCCTCTGCCAGTTGTATGTAGGGAATCCCCAGTTCTGTCCGTTGATTGAGAATCCATCTGGTGGAGCACCTGCTTGGGAGTTGAGGTTGAAATACTGTGGTTCGTGCCATACGTCGCATCCGTTGCGGTTCACTCCGATAGGGATGTCTCCCTTGAGAATCACTCCGCGTGCCATTGCATATTCGTGAGCGGCACGCATCTGGTTGTTCAGGATAAACTGCACGTAATAATAGAAAGCCACCTCCTTGAACTCCTTCGACTTCGGGTCGAGCAGTGCCTTGCGGTCAGCTTCGTTCCATTGTTCGTTACCTTTCCATTTCGCAAAGTCCACGCATCCGTATTTGTCTCTCAGACTGCAATACTTTGCGTATGGTGCAATCCAATGCTCGTTCTCCTTCATGAACTCCTTGAATCCGTCTGTCTTCATCGCCTCTTCGCCTTCCTGCTTGAATATGATGCGCAGGTATTCCGTCTTGGCGTTGTTCACGCGCTCGTAGTCAATCTGCTTCAGCGCATTGAGCTCTTCGCGCAACGCCTCGTAGTCTTCGGCCTTTTTCCTGTCCTTTATGGCCGGCAGCTGTCTCAGGTCGGCAAACTGTGGATGCAGGGCGAAGATGCTGATGGCAGAATATGGGTAGGAGTCGGTCCATGTATGAGTGGACGTGGTGTCGTTGACAGGCAGGATCTGCAACACCTTCTGGTTGGTCTCGGCAATCCAGTTTATCATCATCTTCAGATCGCCGAAGTCGCCCACTCCGAAGCTTCCCTTCGAGCGCAGCGAGAACACGGGTATCAGGGTTCCGGCGAGCTTCGTGTCGCAAATCTCGAAGAACGCCTGGTCCATCTCGTATATGCACACCTCGCCCTCTTTCATCTCCGGCAGCGCCAGCTTCCTGTTGAAGCCGGTCTCCCACAGAGTGTTGCCCTTGTCATCGGTGGCGATGAATTTCAGTTCGGTCTCTTTCCTGTCCCCGAATGCCTCCCTGTCGAGGTCGGTAACCCATTCGTTGTAGTTGTGTTCATACATCCTTATGGCGTAGTCGGGTTGCCAGTTGCCCATGTGGCTGTGCTCGCCGCATACGAGCAGATGCTCGCCCTTTCTGAGCTGGGGGGCGCGCACCACGAGGCGCAGCGTCTTGCGGTAGTCCGTAGGCTTGATTTCCTCGTGGTGACGGCGGTTCACGCAGTCGGTGAATGCCGAACTGTAGAGATATGAATCCTGCGGAATGTCAATCCACCGGTCATACACGGTGTATTCCTTCGCCCTTTTGCAGTTCAGCTCTATGCGGTGTGTGACGGTCTGCCATTCGTGGCGCTCTTCGTGCCCGCTGTTGTCGAGACTGTAGAAATAGTCTGCCCTTTCCGGAGCCTTCTTCATTTCTATGTCACACTGCCACGTCTTGCCGTCGGCGGTATTCATTCCGTATGATGTCGGTTCGGCAGCCTTACCGTCGAAGATGTTCAGGCGCAGGTCCTGTCCGAACTCAGTAGAGTAGTTGAGGATAAAATGTATTTTCATCATATTTGTATCGTTTGAAGTTTTCGTTTAGAGATTATTCCGCGTGTTTCGTCTTGATGAAAGCCACGCTTGCCGCTCCGAGCACGAGCAGCACACCGGCCACGGTCATCATGCAGTACTGATGCGAACCGATGGCGGAGAGGATATGTCCGCCTATTGCAGCGGCTACGATCTGCGGCAGACAGATTGTGCCGTTGAAGAGTCCCAGATATGCTCCCTTGTGGCCGTAGCCCTCGAGGGCGTTCGTGACGAATGCAAACGGCATGGCGAGCATTGCAGCCCATGCACAGCCTATGAGCACGAATGGCAGGATGAGCATCATCTTGTCGCTGATGAGCGGCAGCATGCAGAAGCCTGCGGCTCCGATGATGAGGCTGATGCCGTAGGCGGACTTCTCGTTCTTGAATCTCGGCAGCACCATCGCCCATACCACGCTGCCCAGGGCCTGGCAGAAGAAGAGCACTCCTACCCAGTTGCCTGCCTCCTGATATGCGGCAGATGATACGTCGGTGGTATGCCATACGGTCTCGGCAATCGTGCCGTTGGTGTATGTCCACATGTAGAGGAACGCCGCCCAACAGAAGAACTGCACGAGTCCGACCTTCCAGAACATCGACGGAGCGTTCTTCAGCAGGTCAATCCAGTTGGCCTTCTGCTCCTTGGTTTCAGCTTTCAATTCGTTGTATTCGGCGTATTCCTTCGGGTTCCATTCCTTCACGGTGAAGGAAGTGTAGAGCACGCAGAGGATGAGTATTGCCGCACCTATATAGAATGAGAATATAACGGAGTCGGGCACTACGCCCTTTGGCGCCTCGTTGGCAATTCCGATTGCCGTGAAGAAGAACGGGAACACGTAGCCCACGAGCGAACCGGCGTTGCAGAGGAAGCTCTGGATTGAGTAGGCGAGCGACTTCTGCTTCTCGTTCACCATGTCGCCCACGAGCATCTTGAATGGCTGCATCGCCATGTTGATGCTCGTATCAAGAAACATGAGCGAGATGAGGCCGAACACCATTGCCGTGCTCACCGCCATGCCGAACGAACCGGCGTTTGGCAGCAGACACATCACTGCCACCGCCACGGCTGAGCCTATGAAGAGATATGGTATGCGCCTGCCGAAGCGGCACCACGTGCGGTCGCTCAGCGTACCCACGATGGGCTGCACGAGGATTCCCATCAGCGGCGGGAGAATCCAGAAATAACTCAGAGAATGTGGGTCTGCGCCGAGTGTGGCGAAGATTCTTGAGATGTTGGCGCTTTGCAGGGCATAGGCTATCTGCACGCCGAAAAAGCCGAAACTCAGGTTCCATAGCTTCCAGAAGGTAAGATCTTGTTTTTGTTTCATGGGATATTTTTTTGTTTTCTTTTTTCCTTTGCGTTTTTCCTCTATCTGCTGCTGCCTCTCACCACGAGCCTTGTCCTCACCACGCGTTTCTCTATCTTGTCGGTGGGGATGATGCCTTCCACCTTGTCGATGAGAATTTCGGCAGCCTCGCGGCCCACTTCCTTGCCGCGCTGTTCCACGGTGGTGAGCTGCGGGTCGCATGCTATGGCACGGTTGCCGTTGGTGAAACCGCACACCGATATTTCGTCGGGCACCTTGAAGCCCATCCTCTTCGCCGTGTACATCACGCCGATTGCCGTGTCGTCATTCACGCAGAAGAAGGCGTCCGGACGGTTCTCCATCCTCAGTATGTCGGGCGTGATGGCTTCGGCTTCGGCGCGGTTGTCACATTCGTGCACGAGCTCCTCGCTACATTCCACCCTCGCCTTCAGCAGGGCGTCGCGGTATCCATTGTATCTGTTCTTGCCGATTACGGCGTTGCCCTTCATTCCGTAGAAGGCGATGCGCCTGCAACCAGTGTTGATGAGATGCGTCACGGCGTTGAAGGCACCCATGTAGTCGTCCACCACCACCAGACTCGCATTCACTCCCGTACAGATACGGTCGAAGAATACCAGCGTGATGCCTTTTTGCTGGAGCGACTTGAAGTGGTCGTATTCCGTCGTGTCTTTTGCCTGCGAAACGATTACGCCACACACCTGGTGGGCTTCGAACATCTGGCAGAGCTGCACCTCCCTGTCATAGCTCTCTTTGCTCATTGTTATGATGATGCGGTAGCCGCGCTCCGACGCTCTCTCCTCGATGCCCGTGAGCACCGACGAGAAATAGTAGTGTGTGAACTCCGGTACGATTACGCCGATTACCTTCACCGGCTGCCTCTTTGATAGGCGCAGCGACTTGGCGATGTCGTTGGGGTAGAAGTTGTGTTGCGCAGCATATTGGCAGATAGCATCACGCTTGTCCTTCCTCACGCGCGGGCTTCCGCTCAGCGCCCGTGAGACCGTTGAAATCGATACTCCGAATCTCTCGGCAATATCTTTCATCGTAGTTGCCTGACTTTCTATCATATTTTGCGTAGTGGTTATAGCTTGATAATGTTTTCCTTGTGCAAAGGTAAGTCAAAGTTCTTAAAGTTGTTACGCCCGATGCTCACTATTTTCATTTGGTTTGTGCAAACGTTTGTATGTAGCAACGGAAAATGTTATGCCTTTTTAAGCAACGCTTTGTCAGGAGGAAAGCAACGCTTTGCTTCCCGACAAAGCATTGCTTCTTACAGAGAGGGGATTAAGGACGGGAAAATGTGCAAACGTTTGCCATGATATATTGTATCATTTATTAAAAAAAACGTTTTGCCGTATCACAATAAAGTCTATATTTGCAAGCGAAATAGACATCTGACCAAAATCAATTATTTGCAGGAAGTCAGTTGAGTTAGCTGCCACATGGCATCCACCTTAAATTTACTATGACTATATACCTTAATATATATATACGTCATTCATTCTACAGTATATTGATAGTCGAACTATAATCTATAACATATCTAAAAATATCTAACAATGATGAAGCAGGTCAAACTAAGCAAAGCCCTGAGAACGGCAGCCCTGACAGGCGGTTTGTTCATTACGGCTAGTGCCTTCGGACAACAAGTTGTCGTGAAGGGACACGTGAAGGATTCAACCGGCGAACCAATTATCGGAGCCACGGTGCGTGTAGACGGCACCGAGGGTGGAACGATAACCGATTTCGACGGAAACTTCTCACTCAAGGCAGACGCCAAGTCTATAATCAGAATCTCCTACATCGGTTACGAGACAGCAACCGCCCATGCAGGACAGAACATCAACATCATCCTGAAGGAAGAGGCAGACAACAAGCTCAATGAGGTTGTCGTGATTGGTTACGGTCGTGCCAAGAAGACAGACCTTACCGGTTCCGTGACGGCTATGAAGCCGGACGAACTCTCGAAGGGTATCACCAACAATGCCACGGATATGCTCGTGGGCAAGGTGGCCGGTGTGGATGTGCAGACCGCAGGCGGTGCTCCTGGTGCTGGTGCACAGATTAGAATCCGTGGTGGAGCGTCACTTACGGCAAACAACGACCCTCTGTATGTAATCGACGGACTCGTGATTGACAACAACACGGCAAATGGAATGAGTAATATCCTTGCCAATATCAACCCTAACGACATCGAGAGCTTTACGGTGTTGAAGGACGCTTCGGCAACAGCCATCTACGGTTCGCGCGCCAGCAACGGTGTGGTTATCGTAACCACCAAGAAGGGACGCGCCGGACAGAAGCCAACCTTCTCTTATAACGGCGACTTCACCGTTTCCACAATTCGCAAGAAGCTCGAAACCCTCAATGCCGCCGAGTTCAGAAACCTCGCCGAGAAGCTGGGTTGCAACACCGACCTGCTCGGCAACGCCGATACCGACTGGCAGAAGGAAATCTTCCGCACCACAGTGTCAACAAGCCACAGCCTGAGCGTGACGGGCGGACTGAAGAACATGCCATACCGCATCAGCGCAGGCTACAATATCGGCAACGGTATCCTGAAGACCAGCTGGATGCGCCGTTTCAACACGAGCATTAACCTCGCACCGTCGTTCTTCGACAAGCACTTGAACTTCAATATCACAGCCAAGTACATGTATGAGAAGAACCGCTATGCAGACAGCGGTGCAGTGGGTTCAGCCCTGGCAATGGACCCTACACGCCCTGTAAGGACCGACGACCCAAACTACTGGATGGTAGGCGGATATTATCAGACGCTGATGTCATACGACCAGTACAGCAATCCGGCATGGAACAAGACACCGGATGCCGAAAACGTTCCGCAGAACCCTGTGGCACAGCTTATGAACAAGCACTGCTATGCTCACGCCAACGACTACAGCGGCAACGCCGAGGTGGACTACAAAATTCATGGCTTTGAGGATCTGCACATCCATGCAAGCATCGGAGCGCAGTATACAGCCACCGAGCAGAAAGACACCAACAGCCCATATTCCTTCTCAAATAACTATTATGGTAAGAAAGAGCGCATCGGCTATTGGAAATACAACATCGTGGGTAATGCCTACGCACAGTATATGCATACCTTCGGCAAGCACGACATCGACATTATGGGAGGTGCTGAGCAGAGCCACTACCACCGTACGGGAACAGGACGATACGGACAGGGCATAGACCCCGTGACAGGAGCAGCAAAGGACCCGCAGCTACGTAGTAAGACGGAGTGGGCAACACACAACTCCATCGTTTCATACTTCGGCCGACTCAACTATTCGTTCTACGACCGTTATCTCATCACCGCAACGTTCCGTGCCGACGGTTCGTCACGCTTCGCCAAGGGAAAGAAATGGGGATACTTCCCATCAGCAGCCCTTGCATGGAAGATCAACAACGAGTCGTTCATGAAGAACGTGAAGTGGCTCAACGACTTGAAGCTCCGTGTGGGATGGGGTAAGACTGGTCAGCAGAACATCGACAAGGATTTCTACTATATGCCTCTCTATGTGGAAAGCGACCGGTATTCCGACTATCCTTTCGGTAGCGACTATATCCATACAATGCGTCCGAACAAGTACAACGACCAGCTGACTTGGGAGACAACCGAGACATGGAATGCAGGTATCGACTTCGCCGCACTGAACAACCGCTTCACATTCAGTCTCGACGGATACATCCGCAACACAGAAGACCTTCTTGCTGAGGTGGCAACCGTGGCTGGAACCTCACTCGGTGATAAGCTGCTGCAGAACGTTGGTTCGCTGCGCAACTACGGACTGGAGCTCTCATTCGACGTAAAGCCTGTTGTTACAAAAGATTTCACCTGGGACCTCACATATAATGTGGGCTGGAACAAGAACGAGATCAAATCCCTCAAGGCAGGTGAGCAGGATTGGGTATGGAACGAGAATACCAAGGCAGCAGGTGGTAATAACGTGCGTCTGCAGCGCTTCAAGGTAGGCCAGCCTGTCAACGCATTCTATGTATACCAGCAGGTTTACGACGAGAATGGCAAACCAATCGAGGGCGTCTACGTAGACCGCGACGGAAACGGCCAGATTAATGATGACGACCGTTACTACTACAAGAGTCCGGCAGCCGACGTGATAATGGGTCTCACATCGAAGTTCCTCTACAAGCGTTGGGACTTCAGCTTCTCGCTCAGAGCATCGCTCGGAAACTATGTATACGATTACAACCTGGCTGATCGTTCGCAGATAAGCAAGGATGGTATCTACAATCATGGAGCATTTTTCAATACAATGCCGTCGGCTGTGGAACTCGGCTTCACGAGCAAGACTACAAACCCGACCGGAAGGAGCGACTACTTCGTGCGCAACGCATCATTCCTGAAATGCTCGAACATTACACTCGGATACAGCTTCCCGTCACTGCTCAAGTATGCAGGACAGGACTACTTCTCCGGTCGTGTGTATCTGACAGCACAGAACCCGTTCATCATCACGAAGTACAAGGGACTCGACCCGGAGGTGGCAAACGGTGTGGACAGGGATCCGTACCCACGTCCAATGAGCTTCCAGCTTGGTGTTAACTTCAATTTCTAAAGCGAGTTGACAGGTACTCACGTCCTCGTGTCGGGGAAAAGGCACGTTGACGGGTGGACAAGTCAGCAAGAAAAAAGCAATAAAGAATAATTTATTTATTATGAAACATATAGCAATCAAGACTGCTGCATTGGCTCTGCTTTCGCTCGGTATGGCTTCTTGCACCGACGAACTGAACATTTCGCCAATCGACCCGCAGTCATCAAATACATACGATGCCAAACAGCTTTTGGCAAAGCAATACGCTACCCTCGGACTCACCGGACAGAAAGGTCCTGACGGCAGTTCTGACCTCAGCGTGGATGAAGGAGAGAGCGGATTCTACCGCACAGTGTTCAACCTGCAGGAGCTCAACTCCGACGAAATCCTTTGGGCATGGCAGAAAGACGATGATATTGCGCCTATTACGAACATGGCATGGAACTCAGGTTCAACGCGTGTGAACTGGTGCTACCAACGTCTGATATACGACATCACGCTCTACAACCAGTTCATCAGCTACGAGACAGGAAGAATGTCTGACGACATAATCGCCGAGGTGCGCTTCCTGCGCGCCCTGAACTACTACTATTTCCTTGACCTCTTCCACAAGGCACCGTTCAAGACTGAATACAACACCGAACTGCCTGTAGAAAAGTCTGGCGCAGACCTCTACAAATGGATTGACGAGGAGCTGACAGCCATCGAACCGATACTGAAGGATGTGGGAGCATACCACACGGCACAGGACTGGGGACGCGCCGACCGCGGAGCTGCATACGCACTCCACGCACGCCTTGCCCTCAATTCCGAGATGTATACAGACGGAGCAGTGAAGGATTATGCAAAGGCAAAGCAGTATTGCGACAAGATTCTGGAGTCTGGTGCCTATGACCTCTCAAGGGCTGAGAAGAACGGATATTCAGGTTACCAGCAGCTCTTCATGGCCGACAACGACGAGAACCCAGAGGCTATGAAGGAGATAATCTTCCCTATCCGTCAGGACGGACTGAAGACCCGCAACCACGGCGCAACCACGATGCTCATCAACGGTACGCGCAAGAGCGGTATGCCTTACTACTATCAAACAAACCCATGGCAGTGTATCTTCGCCAGAAAGGACCTTATCCAGAAATTCTTCCCTGCACTCGACATTCCTATGGCAAGCTCTGACGACTATGCAGCATACATCAAGGACAACAAGATTGACGCATCCAAGCTGACCGAGGCAGATATCCTCTCTATGGACGAGAAGCTCGGCGGAAGCACGAAGCAGATTCTTGCAGCAGCCAAAGACGACCGCGCCATATTCTATGCCGGTGTGGGCGGTGCCGACGGCAATGACCTGCGCACTCTGGAGCCGGATAAGGAAATAACAGGTTTCCTCAACGGACTCTCCATCGTGAAGTGGACCAACATGCGCTCCGACAACGGCAAGGTACATGGCGAAAACTTCTGCGATACCGACGTGCCATTGTTCCGTCTCGCTGAAATCTATCTCACACGTGCCGAGGCAAAGTTCCGCCTGGGTGAGGGTGACCTCGGACTCAGCGACATCAATGAGCTTGAGGGCCGTGCAAATCGTGCATTGTCACCAAGTGTGACAGAGGGTCTGCTCATCGACGAGTGGTGCCGCGAGTTCTATCTCGAAGGACGCCGCCGCAGCGACCTCAACCGTTTCGGCCTCTACACGGGCAGCAAGTATCTCTGGAGCTTCAAGGGCGGACAGAAGAGCGGACGTGGCGTTGACCCCCACTTCTGGATTTATCCTATCCCTGCTGGCGAGATTTCCGGCAACAAGAACTTGACCCAGAATGCGGATTATTAATCAGAGAACAGCAAACAGATTCATAAACAAAAATAGAAGACGTATCATGAAATCAATATATAGAATAATGATGCCCGTGCTGTTGGCACTGCCTATGCTTTTCGCTTCGTGCGATAAGGACGACGACAGTAACCCGACGCTCGACCTGAGTCATGTTTCCGAAGGATTCGTGCTCAACACTCCGGCTTATGCCGAGAACAATACGTATGACCTGGCAAGGTCTGAAAGCGTGAACCTCACCTGTTCGCAGCCTAACTATGGCGGCAACGTGCCGTACGTGGTAGACTACTATGTGCAGGTTTCGCTCGACCAGAGTTTTACACAGGGTAATGCAGATGCCCAGTTCAAGGAACTTGCCTCTTCATATCCTAAGGCAAATATGCAGGTGAGCGGCAGCGAGCTCAACAGTGCCGTGGCGGATCTCTATCTGGCTGCACATCCTGATGAGTCGACTGTGCCGGCGGTATTGCCGATTTACATCCGTCTGCGTGCCGTAATCAATGGCAGTGCAAATCTGCATCTCGGTGAGACATACTCCAACTTCATCACCCTGCCTAAGGTTCATGCTGAATACAAGGCACCTGATGTAACATATCCGGATAACATCTACGTCATCGGTTCTTCAATCCAGAATCCATGGAATGACTGGAAGGTCGTGCCGCATCTCTCCAACTCTATGAGCAGTTATATGACAATCATATATGTGCCGGACAACGCAAACTTCAAGTGGGGCGATGCCAAGGGCAATTATCTTGATTATACAAGCCTGCGCAGCGTGAACGATATGGCTGAAGCCGGAATCACCTGCAATACGGATGACAACAACAACATCAAGGTTGCCAAGGGCGGATGGTACACACTCCTCTTCAAGGCAGAGATAAGTGCCGATGGTAAGAAGATTTCCTACGACCTCACAGTTTATCCGGCAGAGGTTTACCTCATCGGTAATGTGAACAACGGTGTATGGGAGTTCAACGACAGCTTCAAGCTCACGGCTCCTGCCGATGCTTCCGGTCAGTGGGTTTCACCGGCATTCCTTGCCGGCGGCGAGCTGCGTGCATCCGTGAAGATTCCAGGCTTTGCATGGTATGATTCTGAGTTCACGCTGCTCAAAGGCTCACTCTTCTTCGCTAATCCTAAGGATTCATGGGAGAAGGACTTCGGTGCCGACTACGCAGTGAAGTGTACTGCAGGACAGAAGCTCTACATCGACTTCGACAAGTGGACTGGAGAAGTGAAGTAAAATTAAAGATTGAAAGATTGAAAAACTGAAATCAAGAGGGATTTTCGGCCCTATTAGTCCTATCGGTTCTATCAGCCTATTAGTCCTTTTAGACCCACCGATAATCCCTCAAACAACTAAAACCAAACAACAATGAAAAAGTCATTATTATATAGCTTGTTCGCACTGGCAGGATTCGCATTCGCCAGCTGCAACGGCGACTACGACGACTGGGCTAATCCGCAGCATAACGGTCCGGAGGACGCCATCACAATACCGGGCTTCGCCGCAACGGCAACGGGAGCCGTGGATTTGGCAAATGCCGGTGAGCAGGTGAAGCTCTTCACTCTCTCCGAGGCAGCCCTGCCGGAAAACACAACGCTTAAGAATTCGCGTATCATCCTCACTCCGGCCGATGAAAGCCTGGCTCAGAAAATGGACGAGCAGGAAGTGAGCGCTTCCAGCGACGGAAATGTGCAGACTGCCGACCTGCAGGCGGCTATCGTTACGGCTTACGGCAGCAAGCCTGTTGCACGCGAGTTCAAGGGACATGTCTATTCTGACGTTATGTCAAACGGACAGGCATTGCTTGTTGATGCAGGCGAGATTTCTGTCGTTGCCACTCCGAAGGCTCCGTTCATCGACAATGCTTATTATCTTGTAGGCTCTCTCGACGACTGGTCAAAGCAGCGCAAGGATGAATACAAGCTGGTGAATGGCGGCGGCGATCCTTATGCCGACCCTGTGTTCAGCGTTACCATCCCGTCTCCAGGCGACGTGACAGTTGAACTCAAAGTCGTTCCGCAGAGCGGATTCAAGGCCGACGGTTCTGACGTGGAGTCATGGGACAATGTGCTCTCTGCCACACCAGACAATGCTGCTGGCAAGTTCTCTTACAAGAACGAGGGCGGCAACATTACATTCAAGGCTTCGTCAGACTTCAGCAAATACAAGCTTGAGTTCAATATGCTTGAGGGAACATACAGCGTGACCGGTTTGAAGGACCCTAAGCTTTACCTCACAGGCAGCAACTATAATTGGGGAAAAGTTGAGTCCGACTGGAAACCGCTCGTGAGAGTGCATAGTTCTGATACCGACTTCTGGACAATCATTTATCTCCATGCCGGCGAGCAGTTCAAGTTTGCTCCTCAGGCTGCCTGGGCCAACGACTTCGGTGGTCAAGCTAAGGTCGAAGACGAAGCCGGAGCTGGTATCACTGTTGACGGAACCAATCTGAAGGTGGGCAATGCCGGATGGTATCTGCTGCACGTGACAAACGGCGACAGCCGCGTGGTGAGAGTTCTGAAACCTAACGTATATCTGCAGGGCGATGCAATCGGAAACTGGGACTGTAAGGCTGAGAACCTGTTCTCTGTACCTGCAGACGAGAACGGCAAATTTGTTTCTCCTGCTTTCGTGAGCAACGCCAAGGAGCTGCGCATGTGCGTAAATCTTGGCACTGACTGGTGGAAGACAGAGTTTATGGTGTTCGACGGAAAGATTGCCTTCCGTGGCAACGGCGGCGACCAGAAGCGCGTAAGCGTTACTGCCGGTCAGAAGGCTTATCTTGATTTCAAGAACAACACTGGAGAGATTAAATAAAGGTAATATTGATAATCTTACAATGTTAATGCATAGACTGCATTAGTTAGGAAGAAGGCAGAGGACCATTACGGTTTCTCTGCCTTTTCCTTTTCTGCAAAACGTATCCGTGATTTGCTTGGGGATGTTCGGTTTGGATAGAGTCATTATGTTTGAAATCAGAAACTTGAATAAGAAATGAATGAATCCATTTTGAATTGTCTTCGAATTACATTATCTTTGCACAATATTTATACAAGAGAGATGAGACATACATTCAATAAGAACATAAACGAATATGCACATTATGAGGTGCACGAGGATGACACGCTGCTTAACTATCTGCTGAACAACCTGAAGGAGAGCCGCTCAAAGATTAAGGCTACGCTGCAGGGCAGGGGAATAAAAGTGAACGGCAAGGTGGTTACGCAGTTCGACTTCCCACTGACGAAGGGTACGAAAATCGACGTGAGCAAGACGAAGCGCAACAACGACAAGCTGAAGAGCCGCTACGTGAAGATTGTATACGAAGACCAGTATCTGGTGGTGATAGAGAAGAACATCGGGATTCTGTCGATGGCGGCAGGACACAGGTCGCTCAACGTGAAGGCTGTGCTCGACGACTATTTCAAGAAGACGCGCCAGCGCTGTACGGCGCACGTGGTGCACCGTTTGGACCGTGACACCAGCGGACTGATGATTTATGCCAAGGACATGGAGACAGAACAGGTTCTGGAGCGCAACTGGCACGACATCGTGTTCGACCGCCGCTACGTGGCGGTGCTCAGCGGCGAGATGGAAGAGGACGAGGGCACGATAGAGAACTGGTTGAAAGACAACAAGGCATACGTGACCTATTCTTCGCCTGTGGACAACGGCGGAAAGTATGCCATTACGCATTTCCGCACCCTCGACCGCACCACGGAGCACAGTCTGGTGGAGTTCAAGCTCGAGACGGGACGCAAGAACCAGATCCGCGTACACTCTGCCGATATGGGGCATCCCGTATGCGGCGACATCAAGTATGGCAACGGCGACGACCCTATCCACCGTCTTTGTCTGCATGCCTATATGCTGTGCTTCTACCATCCCGTGACGCGCCAGCCTATGGAGTTCCAGACGATGATTCCGGCTCAGTTCCGCCATATTTTCAAGTAAGTGTATAAATTTTGAATCAGTAAAAAAACTACAGATATAATGGAAAACTTCGGATTCTATGTGTTTTGCATCATAGCCTTCCTCGTAGCCTTTCTGTTGGTGAAGAAAATCGCAGGCTGTATGATAAAGACTGTGATTATGGCGGTGGTCGTTGCAGTGCTCGCTGCCGTATATTTCCTGTTCTTTAGATAAAGTATTCTTGGATTGGAAAGTGGTGGAACAAGAGAACCACTTTCCAATCTGTCTATATTTCAAGTACGGTCTTTCCTTTTCACTTTTTATCCATGTCGGGATATCAATATTCCGTCTTGTCCGTCTTGTCCGTCCACATGCGGAAAGCCTTGCTCGCCTCGTCGCGCAGCAGGATTTCCGACGGCTTCTTGCGCTTCTCGGGCGCAAGTTCCAGTTCCTTGTAGATGAAATCATCGTCGAAGCCTATTGCAGCGGCGTCCTTGCGGTCGTTGGCATAGAATATCTTGTCGAGATGTGCCCAGTATATAGCACCCAGACACATGGGGCAGGGCTCGCACGAAGTGTATATCGAGCATCCGGAAAGATCGAAAGTCTTCATTTTCTCAGCAGCCTTGCGTATGGCCGAAACCTCGGCATGGGCGGTAGGGTCGCAGTGCAGCGTAACGCAGTTTGAGGCTTCGGCAACCACCTCGCCATCCTTTGCTATTACGGCGCCGAACGGTCCGCCACCATTCTTCACGCTTTCCTCGGAAAGCCTGATAGCTCTCATCATAAGTTCTTTGTCATTCATAGTTCTTTTGTTTTCTTTGTTTTGTGATATGTGTGTAATTTTCCGCTAAGTTATCTCTTTTTGTTGTATTATCAAAATAAAATGCCTACTTTCGCACTATGATATTCTATTTGTCTTGCACAGGAAATACGAAATGGGTGGCAGAGAGCATTGCCGGCCCGTTGGATGAGAGGATGGTGGATGTTGCCGAGGCTGTCGGCGGCAGCTGCACGTATAGTATTGAGGAGGGCGAGGTGCTCGGCTTCTGCTTCCCTGTTCATGGATGGCGCCCGCCGAGGGTGCTTCTTGACTTCATCGGTCGGCTGGTAATCGACAGTGGCGCTGCGCTGCGCCCATACACGTTTGCCGTCTGCACGGAGGGAGACACAGTGGGACAGGCGATGGATATATTTGTTTCCGCCTGTGCCGGCCGCGGTATTCAGATTGATATGTCGCACGATGTGGTGATGCCCAACACGTATGTGGGGCTGCCGTTTATGGATGTGGACAGCAAGAAGCTGGAAAACAGGAAATTGCTTGATGCCAAGGAGCGCGTCGAAGGGATATGCAATGACATATCCATGCGCCGGAAGGGCACTTCGATAGAACATATAGGCAACTGGCCGAGAATCAATTCGCAGTTTCTCGGCGGATATTTTGTCAGGCATCTTGTCACAGATAAGCATTTTCGTGTGGATGCCTCCCGTTGTGTGGGGTGTGGCAGATGTGCCTCCGTATGCCCCGTGGGCAATATCGTGGGAGGTACCGGCGCCGTACCGGAGTGGCGTCACAACAATAGCTGTATGGCATGTTTCGCTTGTTATCACAATTGTCCGAAACATGCCATACGTTATGGCTGGATGACCCTCGGCAAGGGTCAGTATCATTTCAGATGATGCCGGTGACGGACTGTCATTCGCTTGGTATGGTCACTTCTCCGCAGAGGTTGCGGTTCATGTTCGCCCTGATGATGTTGATGTCGGAATAATGTCCCTGCAGGAACATCATCTTGGCAAGTGCGCTTTCCACTGTACTGTCGTGACCGCTCACCACTCCCATCTTCTTCAGCTGGAATCCTGTGTCGTATCTTCCCATCTCCACGGCTCCTGCGATGCATTGAGTGATGTTCACAACGGTTATTCCGCGGTTTGTAGCCTCCTTCAACAGGCGCATGAGCCAAGGGTGGTGTGGGGCGTTTCCGCTTCCGAATGTTCTCATCACGATGGCTCGAAGCTCCGGAGCTTCAATCACGTGGCGTATTATCTGTTCCTGTACTCCCGGGAACAACGTGAAGACAATCACGTTGGGGTCGATTGCAAAATGAGGAATCAGGGGTTGTGTGTAATCAGGTTTTAGAATGTTTTCCTCGTGATAGATAATGTTAACTCCGGCGTCGGCAAGGTGTGGGTAGTTGTACGATTCGAAGGCGTTGAATCCGTCGGCGCTCATCTTCGTGGCCCTGTTGCCGCGCAGCAGGTGTCCGTTGAAGTAGATGCTCACTTCGGGCACTATCGGCGTGCCGTCCGCGTGGTGTGCCGAGGCAATCTCAAGACTTGTGATGAGATTCTCCTTTCCGTCGGTTCTCAGCTGTCCGATGGGCAGCTGGCTTCCGGTCAGTACAACTGGTTTAGTAAGGTTTTCCAGCATGAAGGATAGGGCAGAGGCAGTGTATGCCATCGTGTCCGTGCCGTGGAGAATCACGAATCCGTCATATTTGTCATACCTGTCCACGATGATTCTCACGAGCTGCGACCAGAATCTTGGTGACATATCGCTCGAGTCAATCGGAGGCGTGAACTGATACGTGTCAATTCCCGTCTCAAGCGCGGCAAACTCAGGAAGACAGCTGACGAGATGATTGAAATCCAGCGGCTCCAGAACCCCCGTTGCGGGGTTGCGCCCCATGCCAATCGTTCCACCTGTGTATATCATCAATACACGGTCGGTACGGCTTGTGGCCGGACGCAAAGATTTGTTGTCTGTCATATCTTCAAACTCTTTTTTTGTTTTGACAGTGCAAATATAGTTTAAATATATTTGAAATCAAAAAAAAACTCGTATATTTGCAGTACTTTTATTAAACAAATTACATATTAATCAGAAACAATTAAAATAAAGCAAAACATGAAGCAATTTATGGACGAAAACTTCTTGCTCGACACTACCACTGCGCAAGAGCTTTTCCACAATCATGCGGCTAAAATGCCAATCATCGACTACCACTGTCACCTTATTCCGGAAATGGTTGCAAACGACCACAAGTTCAAGAGCATTACAGAGCTCTGGCTCGGTGGAGACCACTATAAATGGCGTGCAATGCGCACGAACGGTGTGGACGAGAAGTTCTGCACCGGAACCGACACATCCGACTGGGAGAAATTCGAGAAGTGGGCAGAGACCGTGCCATATACATTCCGCAATCCGCTTTACCACTGGACACACCTGGAGCTGAAGACCGCTTTCGGCATCAACAAGCAGCTCAGCCCCAAGACTGCACGTGAGATCTTCGACGAGTGCAATGAGAAACTGCAGCAGCCGGAGTATACGGCACGCGGCTTCATGCGCCGTTACAACGTGGAGTGTGTATGTACTACAGACGATCCAATCGATGACCTGCGCTACCACAAGCAGACACGCGAGAGCGGATTCGAGATAAAGATGATTCCGGCATGGCGTCCGGACAAGGCCATGAACATCGAGAAGCCTGACTTTGCTGACTACGTGAACAAGCTCGGCGAGGTGGCTGGCGTTACAATCAGCAAGTTTGCCGACATGGTGGACGCACTGCAGAAGCGTCATGACTTCTTCCATGAGAACGGTTGCCGCCTTTCTGACCACGGAATCGAGGAGTTCTATGACGAGCCATATACAGACGCCCAGATTGAGACAATCTTCGAGAAGGCAATGCGCAAGCAGCAGCTCTCTGCACAGGAAATCCGCCAGTTCAAGCACTGCATCCTGCGCGTATTCGCAGAGCAGGACTATGCTGCCGACTGGACACAGCAGTACCACTATGGAGCTATCCGCGACAACAACACGCTGATGTACAACAAGCTCGGCGCCGATACCGGCTTCGACTCAATCGGTGAGTTTACAACGGCCAAGGCAATGAGCCACTTCCTCAACGAACTGAACATGGAAGGCAAGCTGACCCGCACTATCCTCTACTGCTTGAACCCGTGCGCCAACGAGGTTATCGCCACAATGCTCGGCAACTTCCAGGACGGTTCATGCCCAGGCAAGATACAGTTCGGTTCAGGCTGGTGGTTCAACGACCAGCTCGACGGAATGACACGCCAGATGAACGCACTGTCAGTTCTCGGTCTGCTGAGCCGCTTCGTAGGTATGCTCACCGACAGCCGTTCGTTCCTTTCATACCCACGCCATGAGTATTTCCGCCGTCTGCTCTGCAACCTGCTCGGCAACGACGTGGAGAAGGGTCTTCTGCCAAACGACATGGAGAGTCTCTCCCGCATGGTTGAGGACATCAGCTACAACAACGCACGCAACTATTTCAAGTTCTATTAATATCCCAATGAAATAGAAACCCCATGATTCCCCTTTCTGCCCTATATATATTATAAGGTGGAAAGGGGGATTTTTTTTGCCGGAGTTATGGTTCCGGAGACCGGGTCCGCCGCTCCGCAGGGTGGAAAGCGCAGCTTTTCGCGCCGTCTCACGGTAGTGAGATTTGTTTTTGACTATAGTGAGATTTGTTTTTGACTATAGTGAGATTTGTTTTTGACTATCGTGAGATTTGTTTTTGACTATAGTGGGATTTGTTTCTGACTGCAGTCAGACGACCCGTAGAGCATTGCTTCGGTCTGTCAATCCATAGACTTTACAACTTGTCGGCTTGGGTTCGGTTTCCGGATTATTAATAAATGGATGCGTTTAGCAATTAGTTTGTAAAATATTTGCCAATATCAGAAAATAGGTTTAATTTTGCATAGTTTTAATCTGTATATTTATTAAAAGTCGTATGAAGAAACTAATCTTTCCCATATTGCTTGCGACTGTTGTACTCTCATTCTTCAGTTGCGGTAGTACAAAGAATGTAGCTTATTTCAAGAATGTTGACACATTGGATCTCTCGGCGTCAAAGGGCTTGTATGATGCCAAGATTATGCCGAAAGACCTCCTGACCATAACCGTCAGCACCACTGACCCCAAGGTAGCCGTGCCGTTCAATCTCACCGTGCAGGACCCTTTGAGGGCGGGCGGATCGCTGAGCGGGTCACAAGGTTCGCTGCTGCAGTATCTCGTGGACAACGATGGCTGTATCAACTTTCCGGTGCTGGGCATGCTGAAGGTGGCAGGGCTTACCAAGCGTCAGTGTGAGCAGATGATTCAGGAAAAGGTGAAGCCGTATATGTCTGCAACAGAGCATCCGATTGTCAACGTGAAAATGGCGAGCTTCAAGATTTCCGTGCTCGGCGAGGTTGCGAATCCAGGACAGTTCACCGTGGAGTCTGAGAAGATAAGCATCCTGCAGGCGCTTGCAAATGCCGGCGACCTTACCATCTACGGTAAGCGAGACAACGTGATGCTCGTGCGCGAGGATGCCACGGGACAGAAGTCCGTGCATCGTCTCAACCTCAATGATGCAAACCTCATTAATTCTCCATATTACTATCTGCAGCAGAACGATGCCATTATCGTTGAGCCGAACAAGGTGAAGGCGCAGAACGCATCGATCGGACAGAGCACCACGCTGTGGTTCTCGGCAGTGGGAATCGTCACTTCTGTTGCATCGCTCGTAGTTAATGTAATAAGAAAATAACCAGGACTGTATGTGCGGAATAGTAGGATATATAGGATACAGGGAGGCTTATCCGATACTCATTAACGGACTGAAGCGTCTTGAATACCGCGGCTACGACAGTGCCGGAGTGGCATTGATTAATGCTGGCGGCGAATTGAGCGTCTACAAGTCTAAGGGAAAGGTGGTAGACCTTGAGGCTTTCTGTGCCGACAAGGACGTGAGCGGAACGGTGGGCATCGCCCATACGCGCTGGGCTACGCATGGCGAACCGTCGTCGGTCAACGCCCATCCGCATTATTCTGAGTCAAAGAATCTGGCAATCATCCATAACGGAATAATCGAGAACTATTCCGACCTGAAGAAGAAACTCGTTTCAGAGGGTGTGCATTTCCGTTCGGACACCGACACGGAGGTAATCGTGCAGCTCATAGAGTATATCCAGACAAAGAAGAATGTGGATCTGCTCACAGCTGTGCAGCTCACGCTCCATCAGCTTATCGGAGCGTATGCCATTGCAGTGCTTGACAAACGCCAGAAGAACCAGATTATCGCCGCACGCAAGCAGAGTCCGCTCGTAATCGGAGTTGGCAAGGATGAATTCTTCCTCGGTTCAGACGCCACACCTATTATAGAATATACAGACAAGGTGGTTTACCTTGACGACGACAATATCGCCGTGATCCGCCTCGGCGAGGATTTGAAGGTGGTGAACATCCAGAACATCAAACTCTCCCCTGAGGTGAAGACCATCGATCTGAACCTCGGTCAGATAGAGAAGGGTGGTTACCCCCATTTCATGCTGAAGGAAATCTTCGACCAGCCGGAATGTCTGGGCAACTGCATGAGAGGGCGCATCAATACGGAGGCGAACAATGTGACGCTGAGTGCCGTGATTGACTACAAGAAATATCTGCTCAATGCCAAGCGCATCATAATAGTGGCTTGCGGTACGAGCTGGCATGCCGGACTTATCGGCAAGCAGGTGCTCGAATCGTTCTGCCGCATACCGGTGGAGGTGGAATACGCCAGCGAATTCCGTTACCGCAACCCCGTCATCAACCGCGATGATGTGGTTATCGCAATCTCGCAGAGCGGCGAGACGGCGGACACCTTGGCTGCCGTGAAACTGGCTAAGGAGAACGGGGCTTTCGTGTATGGCATCTGCAACGCCATCGGCTCGAGCATCCCTCGTGCCACGGACACAGGCTCCTATATCCACGTGGGACCCGAAATCGGTGTGGCTTCCACAAAGGCGTTCACGGGTCAGGTGACGGTGCTCATCATGCTCGCCCTGGCTCTGGCAAAGGCGAAGGGCACGATATCCGAGAAGCATTATTCGGATGTGGTGAAGGAACTCGCCGTCATTCCGGAGAAGATAAAGAAGATGCTCGAGCTGAACGACAGGATTTCAGAACTGAGCCGGTCGTTCACCTATGCGCGCAATTTCCTCTACCTCGGACGAGGTTACAGCTATCCGGTTGCCCTGGAGGGCGCACTGAAGCTGAAGGAGATAAGCTACATCCATGCCGAGGGCTATCCGGCGGCGGAGATGAAGCACGGACCGATTGCTCTTATTGATTCTGACATGCCGGTGGTGGTCATTGCGCCGCGCGACGACATGTATAAGAAGGTGTTGAGCAATATCCAGGAGATAAAGGCACGACGCGGCAAAATCATCGCCCTCGTGTCGAAAGGCGACGACACTATAAGCCAGATTGCCGACGAGGTTATAGAGATGCCCGAGACGCTTGAATGTCTTGAGCCGCTGATAGCTTCGGTTCCTTTGCAGCTTCTGGCGTATCATATCGCCGTATGCAAGGGCAAGGACGTCGACCAACCGCGAAACCTCGCGAAGTCGGTCACTGTCGAATGACGGGAACAAATACTTAGGGCTACTCCTTTTTATAGGGAGCAAGCCCTTTGATATAATATATACCCAAGTTGGCGTCGCGCGGAAAGGACATCGGAACCCACGGTGCAGCCTCGTCCGCAGCATGGAAGATTATTCAGGAAAGATAACTATAAAATGCAAAGAGAATAGATGGAACCTTTGAAGCATGAATGCGGAGTGGCAATGGTAAGGCTGCTCAAACCGCTCGAATACTACCAGCAGAAGTACGGCACATGGATGTATGGGCTCAACAAGCTGTATCTCATGATGGAGAAACAGCACAACCGAGGACAGGAAGGAGCCGGAATGGCTTGTGTAAACCTCGAGGCCAAGCCTGGCAATGAGTATATGTTCAGAGAGCGTGCCGAGGGTTCCAACGCCATTACGGAGATATTCGGACGGGTACACGGCCAGTTTGCCGGACTGCCCGAAGAGAAACTCTCCGATGTGGATTTCGCAAGAAACAACCTGCCGTTCGCCGGCGAGCTATATATGGGACACCTGCGCTATTCCACCACGGGAAAGAAAGGACTGGAGTTCGTCCATCCCTTCCTGAGGAGAAACAACTGGAGGGCGAAGAACCTCTGCCTCTGCGGAAACTTCAACATGACCAATATCGAGGAGATATTCGACAAGCTCGTGGGTATGGGAATGTCGCCCCGCATCTACAGCGACAGTTATATCACGCTGGAGTATATGGGGCATCGCCTCGACCGCGAGGTGGAGCGCAACTACGTGCAGGCAAAGCAGAAGGGACTTGAAGGAAGCTGCATTACCGAATATATCGACAATAATGTGGAGATGGGGAACGTGTTGAAGACCACGATGCCCGACTTCGACGGCGGCTACGTGATGTGCGGACTCACGGGTAGCGGAGAGATGTTCTCCATGCGCGACCCTTGGGGCATTCGTCCGGCATTCTTCTACAAGAACGACGAGGTGATTGCCGTGGCGAGCGAGCGCCCGGTGCTGCAGACCACATTCGGTGTCAGCATCGACGATATACAGGAGCTGGAGCCCGGACACGCTCTGATCGTAAGCAAGAACGGAGGCATCTCGATAGAGAAGATTCTCGACAGGCGCGGCGACAGCAAGTGCTCGTTCGAGAGAATATATTTCAGCCGCGGGTCTGACAGCGACATTTACCAGGAGCGCAAGAAGCTCGGCGAGCAGCTCACCGATTCTATTCTCAAGGCCGTGGGCTATGACACGGAACATACCGTGTTCTCGTTCATCCCTAATACAGCCGAGGTGGCGTTCTACGGAATGCTCGGCGGCTTCAAGCGATACATCAACGAGCAGAAGATAGAGCGCCTCTACAGTCTCGGACATACGCCCACCAAGGAGGAGCTGCGCGAGATTCTGCATCAGTATGTGCGCAGCGAGAAGGTGGCATGGAAGGACATCAAGCTCCGCACGTTCATCACCGAGGGCAACTCCCGCAAGGACCTTGCCTCCCACGTATACGACGTCACCTATGGTTCGCTGGAGCCTTACGTGGACAACCTCGTAATCATCGACGACAGCATCGTGCGCGGCACCACATTGAAGGAGAGCATCCTGAAGATTCTCGACAGTCTGCATCCCAAGAAAATCGTGGTAGTCAGCAGTTCGCCGCAGATACGTTATCCCGACTATTACGGCATCGACATGCCGAGCCTTGAGGAGTTCTGCGTCTTCCGTGCAACCGTCGAGCTGCTGAAGGAGCGCGGCATGGAGAGTCTCATCGACGAGACATACCGCAAGTGCAAGGCCGAGCTGCAGAAGGCGAAGGGTGAAATGACAAACGGCGTGAGGGATATCTACAAGCCGTTCACCGTGGACGAGATAAACAGCAAGATAGTGGAGATGCTGCGCCCCGAGGGCATGAAGACACCGGTGGAGCTCGTTTACCAGTCGATAGAGGGACTGCACACGGCGATTCCAGGCCACAAGGGCGACTGGTATTTCACGGGCAACTACCCGACGCCGGGCGGTGTGAAACTCGTAAACCAGGCTTTCGTGAACTATTACGAGAAGAAATACATGCCGTCCCGCTGATAACCTTAAAGGGCGGCCATCCGGATGTCCGCAGCAAAATGGCAGGACGACGGAACGCAGCCCGTTGGACGACGATAAATTTTAGAAACAACCATATATTGATAAAACCGAAAGGTCAAAAAAAATAAATTTGATGAGAAACGTAACTTTAGTCTTGGAGGATGGAACAAAGTTTCATGGCAAGTCATTCGGCTACGACCAGCCGGTGGCAGGTGAGGTAGTCTTCAACACTGCCATGATGGGCTATCCGGAGAGCCTTACTGACCCCTCGTATGCCGGTCAGCTGATGACTCTCACTTATCCGCTTGTTGGTAACTATGGAGTGCCGCCGTTCACGATGGAGGAGAACGGTGTGGCTACATTCATGGAGAGTGATAGAATTTACGCTTCGGCAATCATCGTAGCCGACTACAGCGAGGAATACAGCCATTGGAATGCTGTGGAGTCGCTTGCCGACTGGCTCAAGCGCGAGCATGTGCCAGGCATCACGGGTATCGATACCCGCGAACTGACGAAGGTGTTGCGTGAGCACGGCGTCATGATGGGAAAGATTCTGTTCGACGACGAGCCTGACAATATACCCGAGGCTCTCTACGAAGGCGTGAACTTCGTGGACAAGGTGAGCTGCAAGGAGATTATCCGCTACAATGAAGGAGCCGGCAAGAAGGTGGTGCTCGTTGACTGCGGAGTGAAGCATAACATCATCCGCTGCCTCATCAACCGTGGCGTTGAGGTAATCCGTGTGCCATGGAACTATGACTATACGGATATGGAGTTCGACGGACTCTTCCTCGCCAATGGTCCTGGCGACCCGGATATGTGTGAGGAGGCGGTTAATATCATCCGCAAGCAGATGAGCCGTTCCAACAAGCCTATCTGCGGTATCTGCATGGGCAACCAGCTGCTTGCCAAGGCAGGAGGCGCAAGCATCTACAAGCTGAAGTACGGTCATCGCTCACACAACCAGCCGGTTCGCATGGTGGGAACAGACAGATGCTTCGTGACAAGCCAGAACCACGGCTACGCTGTGGATGCAAAGACTCTCGGCAACGACTGGGAGGAGCTGTTCGTGAATATGAACGACGGCAGCAATGAGGGCATCCGCCACAAGACCAACCCTTGGTTCTCAAGCCAGTTCCATCCGGAAGCCTGCTCAGGTCCGGTAGATACAGAGTTTATGTTTGACAAGTTCGTAGACGCCCTGAAATAAGCACTACGCATAAAGATTTTATCAAAGATTACAGATGAAAGACGAAAATATAAAGAAAGTCCTGCTGTTAGGTTCAGGCGCATTGAAAATCGGTGAAGCCGGTGAGTTTGACTATTCTGGTTCTCAGGCTCTGAAAGCTCTTCGCGAAGAGGGCGTCAAGACGGTTCTCATCAATCCTAACATTGCCACGGTGCAGACATCCGAGGGCGTTGCCGACCAGATTTACTTCCTGCCGGTGCAGCCTTATTTCGTTGAGAGAGTCATCGAGAAGGAGCGCCCCGACGGCATCCTCCTCTCCTTCGGAGGTCAGACCGCGCTCAACTGCGGTGTGGAACTCTTCAAGACAGGAGTGCTCGAGAAGTACAACGTGAAGGTTCTCGGCACACCAGTGCAGGCAATCATGGACACCGAAGACCGCGAGCTCTTCGTGCAGAAGCTCGACGAGATAAACGTGAAGACTATCAAGAGCGAGGCTTGCGAGAATATCGAGCAGACCCGTAAGGCAGCTGCCGAACTGGGCTATCCGGTGATTATCCGTGCCGCATACGCACTTGGCGGACTCGGTTCGGGTTTTGCCGACAATGAGGAGGAGCTGAACAAGCTTGCCGAGAAAGCATTCTCGTTCTCTCCGCAGGTGCTTGTGGAGAAGAGTCTGAAGGGATGGAAGGAGATAGAATACGAGGTGGTGCGCGACCGTTACGACAACTGTATCACTGTCTGCAACATGGAGAACTTCGACCCGCTCGGCATCCATACCGGCGAGAGTATCGTAATTGCCCCCTCGCAGACGCTAACTAACTCGGAATACCACAAGCTGCGTGCCCTTGCCATAAAGATTATCCGTCATATCGGAATCGTCGGCGAGTGTAACGTGCAGTATGCCTTCGACCCTAAGAGCGAGGACTATCGTGTAATCGAGGTCAACGCCCGTCTGAGCCGTTCATCAGCCCTCGCATCAAAGGCCACAGGCTATCCGCTCGCCTTCGTTGCCGCCAAGCTCGGCATGGGCTACGGACTCTTCGAGCTGAAGAACTCCGTTACCAAGACCACGAGCGCCTTCTTCGAGCCGGCACTCGACTACGTTGTCTGCAAGATACCGCGTTGGGACTTGAGCAAGTTCCGCGGCGTGGACAAGGAGCTGGGTTCATCCATGAAATCTGTCGGCGAGGTGATGGCCATCGGCCGCACCTTCGAGGAGGCAATCCAGAAGGGACTCCGCATGATAGGCCAGGGAATGCACGGCTTCGTGGAGAACAAGGAGTTGAAGATTGACGATATCGACGCCGCCCTGCGCGAGCCTACCGACAAGCGCGTGTTTGTCATATCCAAGGCTATGCACAAGGGATACACCGTTGACGACATACATGAGCTGACGAAGATCGACAAGTGGTTCCTTGAGAAACTGAAGCATATCATCGACATCGACGAGGCGATGAAGAAGTGTAACATCAATACGCTCGACAAGGAACTTCTGCACACGGCAAAGATCTATGGATTCACCGATTTCCAGATAGCCCGTGCCGTAGGTCTGGAGCAGGAACTTCACAGCATGGCAAAGGCAGGACTCGTTGTGCGCCAGTTGCGCAAGAACTACGGCATCGTGCCTGTAGTGAAGCAGATAGACACGCTTGCCGCCGAGTATCCGGCACAGACAAACTATCTGTATGTGACCTACGCCGGAGTGAAGAGCGACATCGTCTTCGAGAACGACCACCGCAGCATCATCGTGCTCGGTTCTGGAGCCTACCGCATCGGTTCGTCGGTTGAGTTCGACTGGTGTGGAGTGCAGGCGCTGAACACCATCCGCAAGGAAGGCTACCGCAGCATAATGATCAACTATAATCCGGAAACCGTGTCGACAGACTACGATATGTGCGACCGTCTGTATTTCGACGAGCTGACCTTTGAACGTGTCATGGACATCATCGACCTTGAGCAGCCGCACGGCGTAATCGTGTCTACCGGAGGCCAGATACCGAACAACCTCGCCATGCGCCTCGACGAGCAGCATGTGAATATCCTCGGCACCAAGGCACAGGACATCGACAATGCCGAAGACCGTGCCAAGTTCTCGCAGATGCTCACCAACAACGGCATTAACCAGCCGGAGTGGAGCGCTCTGACGAGCATGGAGGACATCGACAGATTCATTGAGCGCGTTGGCTTCCCTGTGCTTGTCCGCCCGAGCTATGTGCTCTCTGGAGCAGCCATGAACGTATGTTCCAACGAGGATGAGCTGAAGCGCTTCCTGCAGCTGGCTGCAAACGTGAGCGAGGATCATCCGGTGGTAGTGAGCAAGTTCATCGAGCACGCCAAGGAGATAGAGATGGATGCTGTGGCAAAGGACGGCGAGGTGATTGCCTACGCCATATCCGAGCACATCGAGTTCGCCGGAGTCCACTCGGGCGACGCCACAATCCAGTTCCCGCCGCAGAAACTCTATGTGGAGACCGTACGCCGCGTCAAGAGGGTAGGTCGCCAGATTGCCAAGGAGCTGCATATCAACGGACCGTTCAATATCCAGTTCATGGCCCGCGACAATGACATTCTGGTAATCGAGTGTAACCTGCGTGCCAGCCGTTCATTCCCGTTCGTGAGCAAGGTGCTGAAGATAAACCTCATCGAGCTTGCCACACGCGTGATGCTCGGTCTGCCGGTGGAGAAGCCGAGCAAGAACCTCTTCGACCTCGACTACGTGGGAATCAAGGCATCCCAGTTCAGTTTCAACCGTCTGCAGAAGGCCGACCCGGTACTTGGCGTCGACATGAGCTCAACGGGAGAAGTGGGCTGTATCGGAAACGACACAAGCTGCGCCCTACTGAAGAGTATGCTCTCCGTGGGCCATCGCATACCGGCCAAGAACATCCTCCTGTCTACGGGCGGAGCGAAGCAGAAAGCCGATATGCTCGATGCTGCGCAGATGCTCGTGAAGCACGGTTATAATCTCTACGCCACGGCAGGTACAAGCCGTTTCCTCACCGAGAACGGCATCCAGAACACACGTGTGCTCTGGCCGTCGGAGGAGGCAGAGGGCGATGCACCGAGAGCTTTGGACATGCTCCACAACCATGAGATTGACATGGTGGTGAACATCCCTAAGGATCTCACCAGTTCGGAGCTTTCAAACGGATACAAGATTCGTCGTGCGGCAATCGACCTTAATGTTCCGTTGATTACCAACAGCCGTCTGGCGAGTGCCTTCATCTATGCTTTCTGCACTGTGAAGCTCGACGAGATGGAAATCAAGGCATGGGGCGAGTATTGATAGAAACCGATTTTTATGATATATAGATAAAGCGGCAAGACAGGATGTGGAAGCATCTCCGTCTTGCCGCTTGTGCTGAAAATTTCGTACCTTTGCGTCCCCCAAATATGGGGATACAAAACATTATGAAGCGAATATTTCTTATTATCTTAGGCTGCGTCAGCATCTGTCTGTCGTATGCCAAGTGTTTTAGTGGAGCTTATATAGCAGAATGGCAGTGGGATATGAACAAGAAGACAAACTGGGTGAACCAGCTGCGCCTGGACCTCAGCGTTCCGGTATTTAATGGAAAGGGGTCCTTTGAGGCGGCGACGCTCCATCTGGCGAAGACCGGCGAGAGCGTCATCGGCGACTGGCAGGGCTTCTCGAACATCGAGGCAGATGATATGTTTGCCGCAATCGCCGTGCTGGGCTATATGCATGAGTGGAAGGCAGGGCATCTGTTCGTGGGTGTGAGGAATGTGAACGAGGACTTCTTCACGTCTGACGTTACGGCGCTCTTCACCAACAGCTCCTGCGGCATCTTCCCCACGGTGGCTGCAAACTATCCCATTGCCAACTATCCTCTGTCGGGACTTACCGTCTATTTCGATGTGACAAAGGGCGGATGGACGTTCCGCAACGGTATCTACAACGGTTCCGGCTACAACGGATGGACCGCCCACGACAATCCCTTCCTCGTGCGCCCGAAGAAGGACGGCATCTTCAATATCTCCCAACTGGAGTATTCATATCGTGGCGGAAGGTATTTTGCCGGGGCTGCCATCCATACCCGTCAGTATGCTATAGATGAGGAGGGAGAAATGGCTCCGGCAGAGGAAGCTGCGCACAAGACCAGCTGCGGATGGTGGGTCTATGGTGAGCAGACCGTGTGGGAGTCGGGCGAAAGAAAGGTTTCCTGTATGGCTCAGTATTCCGAAAACACCAGTCGCAGAAGCGTTTGCTACCGCTATGGGGAAATAGGTGGAGCATATCAGGACGAAGCCAACGAATGTGGCGTGTCGGGCCAGTATGCCCGTTTCCAGCAGGGCACGGAATATTCTCTGGAGCTGACGTGGAGGAGGAGACTGAACAAATGGCTGTCTGTGCAGCCGTCGTTCCAGTATGTTTCAAACGATGATGACGACTTCACGGTTCTCGGCGCTCGTCTTTTGTGTGAATTCTGATTTTACTTGTTCTCTCCTCCGCCAGAATCATCCTCATCAGTTCTTCATTAGCCCTGTTGTTGATGTCGGCACTTCTTACTTCAGAGAGATAGTCGAGAGTGGCAGAACATTCGCCGGTAATGTCTATGCCGATGACTTTTTCATTGGCATAGATGATGCATAAGTTGATTAATACAAAAAGCAAACTATGGCACTTGCGATGTCTATCTATGTCACTTACGATATCTATCTATGGCACTTGTGATTTTAACAGGTCACACACTTTGCGGCAGATGACATTTGTAACACTACTTTCATATAATATATAAGGTAATATTTATATAAATAGTGTTCACTGAATAATGGCTTTTCAGTTTTATTTCGTATTTTTGCATTAGTAAAAAAACGACTTAGGAATAATAGATATGAAACGAATCTTTATCACTCTGTCCGTGTTCATCGCATGTATAAACCTCATGGCACAATCTCCTGTCGGCTTTTATCCCAAGGAGAACGCTCACGGCATCAATATTGACACACACCTCGTAATTGAGTTTGACAGACCGGTGAAGGCCGGCAGCAAGGGACTCGTCACGGTGCTGGACAAAACCACCAACAAAATAGTTGACAGAATAGATATGGCTATTCCTGCAGGACCTACAGAAGGACAGCCTAAGAATCCCAATGCTGTCTATACTCCGGTCCCATACGTATATAAAATGGAGAATGTCACAAATCGGAATACGCGTCCCGGCACTCCGTCGGGAGCAGCCAAAGAAGACAAGCGCCGGTATCAGAAGACTATCATTGGCGGCTTCTCTGATGCCTTTCATTTCTATCCTGTCATCTGCCATGGCAATAAGGCCACTATTTATCTGCATAACAATATGTTGGATTACGGACATGAGTATGAGATAAAGATAGGCAAGGGCGTAATTGAAGGATGGAATGGCAAGCGGACATGGACGTTTACCACCAAGCAGTCTGCTCCCTCAAAGGATAAATCCTGTGTTGTAGTGGCTGCTGACGGTAGCGGAGATTTCTCCACTCTGCAAGGTGCAATGGACTGGATGCCCGACTCGTTGCCGTCGGAAACCTGCAGGAAGACGGTTTTTGTGAAGAATGGGGATTATGAGGAACTGGTATATTTCCGCAACAAGCGGTTTGTCACAATCCAAGGAGAATCGATGGATGGCGTAGTGGTGCATTATCCCAACAACGAGGTCTTCAACCCTCATCCTGTTGACATAAAAACCAACGAGCTGAAGGGCACATTCCCGTCGCGCCGTGCGGCTGTAGCTGCCGACAACTGCGCAGATATGATTTTCAAGAACATTACCTTCAAGACAGACTGTAAGGGACAGGCAGAGGGATTCCTGCTCAATGGCGAGAGGAATTATTCAGAGAACGTACATGTGGTTGGCGACGGCGATGCCCTTCAGGCGAATGGATCAGCCTACTGGCTCAACTGTGTCATTGATGGAGGAGGGGATACGGTTCTGGGCAGAGGACCGTCGTATTTCAATCATTGCACTCTTTCCAGCTATGGCGCCTTTATGTGGATAAGAAACACCAAGGAGAATCATGGCAACGTATTCAACGATTGCACCTTCAGGGGATTGGGCAATGATGCCGTGATAGCCCGTCTGCCAGGCAACAAGGGTAAAAACTATCCGGATGCAGAGTGTGTGTTGCTGAACTGCACTCTGGAAGGTGTTCCTTCAGAAGGCTTCGGACCTGTGGATGAATCAGCTTCCACAGCCACACTGCTGGAATTCAACAGCTGCGACAAGGATGGAAAAACCATAGATGTCAGCCTGAGACACAAGTATGTGCGCCAGCTTGATGCCATCAAGGATGCAGAATTGATAGGGAAATACTCTGATGCAAGCTGGGTGTTGAACTCACGCTATGACGGCACCATTCATAATATTTATTGATGGATTTTTGAGTAAAGGTCGGTGCACCTATGCTGCACTGTTGGTGCACCTTTATAGAAGACGAGAAACGGGTGGCAGCTCTCTCCATTCAAATAAAAAAAACTTTTTTCTTTTTTTACCCTCACACCCTCACAATCCGTCTGAAACGCCCTGTTTATCGGGGGGTCAGTGGTGAGGGTAAGTGTGAGGGCAAGTTTTTACCCTCACACCCTCACAATCCGTCTGAAATGCCCTGTTTATCAGGGATTCAAGGGTGTGAGGGTAAAGATTAGGGCGTGAGGGTAAAGGTGAGGGTAGGTGAGGGCAAAGGTGACAATCGGGCAATGGACATTGTCGAAGCCATCAGTTACATCATGCGTTTAGCCAAAGGCAACGTATTCGCAGAATGGAAAAACTCAGAAACAGTCAGACTCTTTGAATACCATGGATATAAAAATAAAAGAATAAAGTTGAGGTGAATGGGATTGAGGTGTATATGTAAATTTTTCACCTATTACATAACAACATTGGCTGATTTTTATTATTTTTGCAATGTAATACCAAAATCAGTCAAGTATGAAAAAACTTCTATTTACATTGTGTTGCATGATTTTTGCAATAGCATCATCCGCACAATCCAATGTCCATATCAAATTTATGGGTATTCCTGTTACAGGTACAATTACACAATTTCAAGCGAAACTGGTTGCGAAAGGTTGCACTTATAACAAAGTTGCCAGTGCTTCTATTTCTAATGGAACAAGAGCATTCAAGGGCACTTTCGTTGGAAATAAAGTAGACATCTATGTTTACTATGATACTAACACAAAGATAGTTTATAGAACAAAAGCTGTTGTCTGCGGTGTTTCCGAGGATATAGCGGAGCAAGAGTATTCTAAAGTCAAAAACTTGCTATCTCAAAAATATGGTTCTGACTCTGATGATATGTATGTTGGAACACAGGATGGAAAGGAATCCGTTTCATTTATTTCTGCAAATGGTGAAGGAGATATAAATGGTTCAATCGACCTTTTCATAACACAGGATGAGGAAACTTGGATACGTGCTCCATATAACTACAATTTACACATAGATTATAATGACCGTATAAATACAAACAAACATAACAGCCAACAGCTTGATGAAATATAAAAAACGCCAATCTGCAGTAATGAAATTCAATTACTGGGTATTCTTCTTGATTTCTGCTTTATTTGTCGGCTGTTCTTCATCTAATGATGATAATGAAGAACAGGTTAAGAATAATCTTACAATTGATATTTCCGACATTAAAGGAACTTGGTATGTAACAAAATCCACCTCACAAAATTGGGATGGAATTGTTTTGGTGTTGAATGATAGGCAAAGCTGTAGTTGGACGCAGCGGGATGGAGAATATGTCGGCCCATATTATTTTTTGGAAAATGTTAATGACAAGACGTTGAAAGAACAATGTGGACTTTTGGGTATTGAGTCCACATCTGCCAACCGAATTCATATCGGGAAAATAAATATATCGAAATTCGCTACTGAAGAATCGAACTATCAAGAGGTATATCGCTCACAATTAAATATTACTTGCGATTTACGTCCTTATCTTCCATCTAAGAACAGTCAGGTCTTTATTGATAATAAAGTAGACCATGACGCATGGTATTTTTGGGTAGATAGTGACTTTAGTTATAAATTTGAGATTACCGCATATACGAATAATTCGATGAAGCTAAAATTGGTAGAAAGTGATTTTCGCTTTGCTGACTATGAAGAGAAATATCCATTGAGAACGTCTGTTGGTACAGAGTTAACCTTGGAAAGATCTATACGCGAATGATGAAAAGATGCTGTGTCATTATATTAAAATATATGTGACGCATTTGTAAAAATACGTAAAAACATCCTTAGTACAAAACTTTGTTGGTCATTTAACAATAAATAATATGAAGAAAATCTTAATTTCACTCTTATTTGTGTTGGTTTCGGCTGTTAGCGCCAACGCTCAGTTGCTTTATCGCGTGTCGGGTGCCGACCTTAAAAAGCCGTCGTACGTCTTCGGTACCTTCCACTTTGCCAACTCGCCTTTTGTCGACCAGGTTGCCGGTGTGCGCCAGGCGCTCGACGCTACCGACCAGGTGTATGGCGAATTGAATTTTGATGTTATGCTAAACCCGGACAGTATGCAGGTTATGCAGAAGCACATGCTCCTGCCGGAGGGCAAGACCTTGAAGACGGTGCTAACCCCCGAGCAGTACAAAAAGCTTGATGCGGTGCTGGTAGACTATATGGGTGTAGGTCTAAGCAACCCTATGGTGGCTCAGCAGATGGGCAAGATGTCGCCCGCCACGCTGCTCACACAGCTTATGGTGTTGCAGTATCTCAAGGCTCACATGGGCGAGTTCGACCCTACAAACCTTATCGACCAGTACTTCCAAAAGCAGGCCAAGCAGAACAACGAACCTGTAGGCGGACTTGAGACGCTGTCGTTCCAGGCAAGTCTGTTGTACGGCGCGCCGCTCAAAAGACAGATCCAGCAGCTCGACTGCTTCCTTAACAACCTCGACTATTATGCCCAGCTTTCCGAGCGCATGGCCAAGGCTTACTACGCACAGGACGTCAAGGCTCTGCTTGACCTTATGAACGAGAAGTTCAACACAACGTGCGACTACACTCCTGAAGAGATGGCACAGCTGCTCGACAACCGCAACCTCGACTGGGCAAGTCGTATGCCTGCCATCATGAAGGCTGCCCCAACCTTGTTTGTTGTGGGTGCCGGACACCTGCCTGGCAGTAAGGGCGTGCTTAAGTTGCTGCAGGAAAAAGGATACACGGTTGAGGCTGTTAAGCCTTAACTGTATACAGAGACTACTATTTCGGGCTCTCCGATAGCTGGAGAGATATAAACTGGAGTTTATCGGGGAGGTTTATGTGAGTATATGGCAGGGCTTTGACAAAAACCGATAAAACCCCGTATATATTTTCCGAGTGGCACATCGTGCCACTCGGAAAATATATACGGCAATAAACATAAAAAACATTTGGTAGAGCGTTACTTGCGTGAGGGTGTGTCAAAACTCAAACAATGCGGGCTGAAAGCCCAAATTGCTCCTTCGGGGCGTACCACTTGCGACTTTTGACACACCCTCTTTTTACTCATAATACTCTGAATAATCTATCATCTTTTCAGCTTTAAATGGAACTACTGCAGTTTTTATATGTATCTCTTTTGCCATGTCTACCAACATCTTTGTATATGTACTTCTGCCATCCCAAAAAGCTATGACCGCATTTGCTTTTTCAATCATTTTTGCAGAACAGATTCTATGTGCATCTTTACCATAGATATGCCAATCAGCTTCGAATTGTTCCGATACAATACCATTTTCAACACAATACCGTGTTATCATTTCTTTTGTATTGTTTGAGGTGCCAGACAAGATTACGACATTGTTGGTTTTCATTTTTCCAGAAAGATAATAATCGCATTTTTCTTTGAGCAATTCATAATTACGGAAGGAACTGCTACCTGCAACAATAACATAAAAATCGTCACCTCTATTTATAGGAGGATTCTTGACTTCTACAAAATCAAGCTTGTCCAACATATAAAGGTTGTCATTAATATGGAAACTGCTGCATTTTTTTGCTTCTGCCATTTGGGGAAATTTGGGCTTCCCATATTTTTTACTCAATCGGCAAATTGGATGCTCTTCATACATAGTAGCGTAGTAAAATTTGCATATTAGGCAACGTCTAACATTGTAGTGCTTATACATCCATATTAAGAGGGAATGAAAGAGGGAATGATAATCATTTTGAAACTGATAATTTCCTAATAAATTCAATTCACACAATGAGTCTTTCCTCACTTTATTATGGGCAATTCTGCAATTTACAAATGTTATATATCCATTCTGTTGGTTTTCAAATTTACCAAATACATAGCGGGCAATTCCTATTTCCACCGGTTCTTTTAAAGTACGTTTAAAGGCTATAAACTCCAATGGACCGCTTACTTCTTTTTCGCCATAACGCCATTCATGAGTTTCCTCCCAAACTTCCATATTTAAAAGAGCGTTTATGTCTTCTTCATTCTTGATCTTAATTTCTATTATTTTTAGGCCAGAGTTTCTTTTTTCTTCATCGCAAGCATGGGTAACACAAACTTCTATCAGAACAGGTACTAAGTTCGTTGATTTGCTATTTGTCAAAAGTAAATCTGCAATAAACCCATTTATCTCTGTTTCTTCTGTGCAAGTGTCATAATATTGCTTCAAATCATGTTTACATACTTGATTCTTATCTTCGCACTTGTCACTTCTTAATTGGCAGTTAGTGTTTTGGCATGTACGTGTAACAGGGTATGAAATTTCAAACTTCTCGGAGTTTTCAAATTTCTCTTTTATTAGTTTCTTGGCTAATTTATGTAGATAGGTTTCCCCGGAACAGTCTACCAGCTCCTTATGATAAAAATGCGGTCTTCGATATTTACTTCCAATTGCACGAGGTAGTAAGGGATTGCCGCAACCTATACAAATATATTGATGCTGGTTGCGGTTCTTTTTTGTTTTCATCATAGGCATATTGATACTTGATTTCGGCCATAGGCAAACTCTTTAAAGCAACAAGTTATATATCACGCTCTCTGGGAAAAGTAAGGGCATTCCTTAATCTTTCAAAATCATTTGAGTTATGTTCCTTTCCTTCCTTAATAAACTCGTTTCACAGGTTTAATATATCCCTTGCTTGTTGTTCATAGGGCATATGTCTCTTCTCCATGTATCTGAACCTTGTCTGTTCCCTTTTTACATGGATACTGTTGTGGGGGGGCTTTCAACTCTTCTGCAAGCTTTTTGTTTGTCTTCTTCTTTTCGACAAGCATATTTTAAGCGATTAACGTCTTCCATGTTTCATTCTTTAAAGTGACAAAGTTAGTGAATTTTTTATCACATTCATTGTCCGAATGTAACTTTTTAACTTTGATTGTGTATGGATGTCTCAAATATTATGTATATCTTTGCTATACTAAATGCCGAGCAAAGCGTAAGATGTATGCATTGCCAGGTAAAAGCATTATTGGTGTTGGAAAATGATATGCCTATATCTGTTGCTTCTTATGCAGTGACTCTGCATGTGGACTTTATGGATGGCATCACCATTTCTGAAAATTAAGATATTATATGTTATGAAGAAATTATTATTCACATTTATAATATCTGTGCTGGCACTTGACATGTCTGCACAGATTCAACGCACTTTCCTCGGCAACGTCTTAGCTGTATCTACTTATGAGGAAGTAAGAACTAACATGAGAAATAAAGGATATGGAATTTCAGCTCTTATCAATAAAGATTGTGCCGTATATTCTGATGTTAAATTTGCTGGATATAACTGTGAAGAAGCCTATTTCAATTTCATTGATAATAAGTTTTCCATGGTAACTTTTATTTTTGAAGAGACCTCTATTAAAGATACAGATAGATTTAATTCATTGAAAGAGAAACTTATAAGTAAATATCCAGATTTCAAACACGAAGAAAAAGAAGATGTTGTCTTATTTTATGACAATTCTACTTTTCTTTCTCTGCGCAATGAAATCTCTGATAGTACATCAAAATATGTTTTATCCATTAGTTACTGGGATTTTAATCTTACTAAGGAAAAACTTTTAAATGATATGAATAAACGAAATTCTTACGATGAACTTTAAGACTTGATTATAGAAAGAATTTTCATCAGATTTAATATGATAGGAATAGATATAAATCCACAATCGCCATTCACCGATTTTCAGGACAGAGGGAAATTCTCATAGCCTGTGATGGCAGCTCTCTCCATTCAAATGACAAAATAAAAAAGTTTGTATATATACGTTCACTCTCAAAATACGCTAATGGAAAGATTACCGCACTTCACTAAATATATTATTTAAGGTATGCCAAGAGAACAGGCAATATTGAATTATTCTTATTCTTTATTCTTTTCTTTTTCCTCACTAAACGCCCGAATCTCGTCAGCAAGTACTTTCTGTAGTTTCTCCTTTGGCACTATCAGTTGATAGTCTGCTACACCTATTGGCTTGCCCATGTCTTCGAGAGCCAGTTCTACATCCACGCGGTCTTTCTCCGCACAAAGGATTAGGCCTATGGAGCGGTTTTCATCTGCGCCACGCTCAAGGCGGTCAAGCAATGATAGGTAATAGTTCATCTTTCCTGCATATTCGGGACGGAAAGCACCAATCTTCAAGTCTACTGCCACAAGACAACGCAGTCCACGATGGAAGAAAAGCATGTCAACTTTGCTCTCCTTGCCATTGAACTCCAAGACGTGTTGGTTGCCAATGAACGTGAAACCATTACCCAGCTCCATAAGGAAACGTGTGATGGCCTTCACCAAACGGTCTTCCAATTCAAGTTCTAATATTGGTGTTGTCACGCCAAGGAATCCGAGATTATACGAACTGCAGAACACCTCATTGGCATATTGTGCCTGCTCTGCCGGGAGGGTCTTGTTGAAATTGTTGTCAATTCGTGTCAATGACTGCGTTTCATACATTTTCAACTTTATCGCATTTAGCAATAGGTCTCTAGTCCATCCCTTGGCGCGAGTCTCTTGCGCATAAAAAAGCATCTGCGAATCATCGTTACCGATCTTTCGCATAAGTTGCAGAATATGTCCCCATGGCAAAACTGCGACAGACTGTCGCAGTTTTATATTTGAGTCCATAAATCTTTCGTAGAACCTCTTCATATCCCATAGGTTACGAGGTGAAGCACCTAATTTTGGATACCTCTCCTTTAGATCTAAAGACAGTTTTTTGACCACTCCGTCACCATGACCGCTCTCTATCTTTCGCTCATGGAGAAGTTGTCCTATCTCCCAATAGGCTGTTGAAACATACCCATTGATATGCTTGGCGATTTCCTGCCTTGCATGTTCAATTACTGCGACAGCCTGTCGCAGTATTGTCTCATAGTCTTCATGATCTATTGGAAGATTCGTATTTTTTTCTTTCATTGTAAGTAACCTTTCTTTTCGCAATATGTGAACAGTTTTTCTTGTAACGTTCTATCCTCTCAGATACCGCCATGTCACATAAAGGAAAATTTCTTGCAAAATTACAAAATTAATCTACATCTCATTTGTCAAATTTTATAAACTTTCATAAATGTTGAAATTCTTGTCTTTTCCCCACCCATCGCTCATATCTTTGCCCTAAAAAAGCAAGACATGAGCGGTTTTTTCTATACACCCCCAACATCCGTTGCCATCATTCTCGGACCAATAAATTTGCAGCCTTCACTCCCAAGACGAGTGAAGTCTTCAAGGGGGAGCACAACATAGCACCCGTCATCATCTATGCCAACTGGCGTAATACGGTCAGTCCGGGGGACGTCTGTGGCAGTCGCTCATACTGAGCAGGCTGCACCCCGTGTTTGAACACCTGCCGGTGGAAAACATGGTGTATGCTAACCAACAGCAATACTACGATGCAATTACCGCCAGTAGCAATGCTGCCGACTCCGGACCATTCATCGACTTTATGCTTGGGGAAATACAGAAAGCCCTCGAAGCGCACAAGCGAGAACCAATAAAGAAAGTTCCTAATAAAATTCCTAATAAAGTTCCTAATAAACTGTTGCAGGCTTTCCCCGAAATGCAGAGTATGGCATGGAGCGTATACCTGCAGATAGCAGCCAATGGACATCTTACCACCATGCAAATGGCTGAAACCTTAGGTATTAGCGACCGTATGGTGAGAAAACACATCAATACGCTAAAGGCAAAAGGATTGATAACTCGCATCGGAAGCAACAAGACAGGACATTGGAAAGCGAACAAAATCTAAATAAACATCTGAAAAGATGATTATGCAGATGGAAAGCAAGGAGCATCTGAAGACTTTGTTGCAGGGACGTACCAGTGGCGGTGTGTTTCTCACCACGATTCAGAAGTTCTAAATCAAACGAAAATCAAAATATAAATCAAAATCCAATCTTCTTGCCAACTCGTCAACTTCTAAAATAAAATCTTTTATCTCGTCCATGGAAAGACGGTGTACTTACCTAGCCACTTTGTATTAAAAACCATAATACAAACGACCCAAATCCCTATTATCATTCTCAAGCTTTTTAGGATGATAGTCGCCAAGGAGTTGGATTTCATAAAAGCACACACTATTAGAGTCTTTCTTATACTTCTCTATAATAGAATTATTAAGCTTTATCATACTCTATATCGTGATGCAATTTGGACATATCTTCACTAATTGTCCATGAACAACAATTCAAAGCTCCACCCCATTTC